>JALHNX010000001.1 GCA_022843305.1 Pyrinomonadaceae bacterium
TGCTCGCCTGTCTGGATTCTCCGTCGAGCGGCAAAATAACTTTTGAGGGCGAAGACATCACGACGTTTTCGCAGGGAAAATTAAACCGTTTCCGTAACGAAACTTTCGGTTTCGTCTTTCAGCAGTTCTTTCTGAACGGGCGCGATTCCGTGCTTGAAAACGTCGTTCTGCCCTTAAAGATTCGCGGGCTTGCGGCTTCCGCCAGACGCGAAAAGGGAATGGAATATCTGCGCGCGGTCGGGCTTGAGGACAAAGCGCGGAAACAGGCGAAAGACCTTTCGGGCGGCGAAAAACAAAGAGTCTGCATCGCACGCGCTTTGACGAGCGAACCGAAAGTCATCTTTGCCGACGAACCGACGGGCAATCTCGATTCGGTGACCGGCGCGATGGTCGAAGACACGCTTTTTCGCCTCAACCGCGAACAGGGCATCGCCGTCGTGATCGTCACGCACGACGACGAACTCGCCGCGAAATGCAAACGGCGGATCGAATTAAAGGACGGAGAAATTATTTCGGAGAAGTGAAAAGAAATGGGACGCGGATGAACACGGATAAAACCGATTTTCGCGAATTACTTAAATAAATCTTTAAAATCCGCTCAATCAGCCTTCATCCGCGTCCCATTAAAACATATAAAAACTATGAAATTAACAGACTTAATTATAACTGCCAACCGTAATCTTTTTCGAAATAAACTGCGCACTCTGCTGACCGTGATGGCGATTTTCGTCGGCGCGTTTACGCTGACGCTGACCAACGGTTTGGGCGACGGGATAAAGGATTATATCGAGAAACAGGTCAAGAATTTTGAGGGCAATGATATTTTATTCGTCCAGCGAAAGTTTGAGCTGCCGAAGGATAAAGAAGAAGGCGAGGTCGTCGAATACGTCGAACAGACCGAAGAACAGGCACAGCTCGACCCGAACACGATTCTCGTAACAACGGAACAGATCGAAAAGCTCGCCGGAGAATTTCCCGAGGTAAAAAACTTTTCGCCGAATTATAACGCGCAAGCCGAATACATCACGCTTGACAGCGAAAAGAAATACAAAAATCAGATCAACGCGCTCGGGCGCGGCGTGATTCAGAAGATCGAAGCCGGCGAACAGATCAGCGGCGATAACCAGATCATCCTGCAATACGGCATCGCCAAAGCGATGGATCCCGATTTCAAAAATCTTCTCGGCAGGGAATTGACGCTCGCGTACAAGGCGGGAAATCCGGCGACGCTGCACACGAAAAAGCTGAAGATCGTCGGCATCGCGACCAAAGGCTTGATGACCTCGATGTTTTCCGCCGTTGACCCGAATACCGAAAAGGAAATCTACGACGCGCAGCAAAAAGATTCGCCGAACTATAACAAAATATTCAATTTTTCGTTCCAGTTAAACACGACCGACCCGCAAAAGATCGAAGAAATAAAACGCCGGCTCGACGAAAAAGGCTTTACGGCGGACACGTTTGCCGACCGCAGTAAGCGAACCTACGACGCGATCGGTATTTTCCAGATCGGTCTGAATCTTTTCGCGTTCATCGCTTTGCTCGCGGCTTCGTTCGGAATCATCAACACGCTGGTCATTGCGGTGATGGAGCGTACGAAAGAGATCGGTCTGCAAAAAGCGCTCGGAATGGGACGCGGACGCGTTTTCTTTCTTTTTTCGCTCGAATCCATTCTGATCGGTTTTTGGGGCGCGGCACTCGGCATCGGCGGCGCGATCATACTTGGGAGCATCGGCAATCATTACGCATCGAGATATTTCCTCGAATCGTTTGAAGGCTTTAATCTCGTCGCGTTCAAGCCGATTTCTTTATTGATGATTATGCTTTTGATCTGCATTATCGCGTTTCTCGCCGGAGTTTTACCCGCATTCCGCGCAAGCCGTCTGAATCCGATCGAGGCTTTACGATACGAATAAAATGCTTAAGTCAGAACCGCCTGCGGTAGCGGGCGGGTTAAATTTTCTTGACGAGAATTACCCGCCCGCTACCGCAGGCGGTTCTGACTTGTCGCCGCAAAGTTGTCGTATTTTCTGATAAAAAACTCTATCAACTCTATCAACTCTATAAATTAAGGAAGAAACGAGCCTTTGCCGTTGCGCCCGATGCGCATACTGACGAGCCAGTCGAGCCAGCGGTATTTGAGGGCTTTCGGGTTGAGATATTCGGTGATGCCGGTTGATTTTCGCGGTTTGCCGTCGCGCAGAGTGAGCGTCATTTCCGACAAACAGCGTAGATAAAAGAAGCTCGAATCAATAACTTTTGTCTGTTTAACGCGCAGACGTATATTGTCTTCGGTCGTAAAAGTCAGCCGCTGCGGGTAGCGGATGCCGAAAATGTCGCGCGTCATTTGCTGTTCGTCGTATTCGGCGTCGCGCTCAAGCAGTTCGCCGTTGCGGATCGTGAAAAGTTTTGTCGTATCGCCCTCTTCGCCGCATTCTTTGTAGCGATAAAAAACCGCCGAAGCGTCCGAGAAATGCGCTCTGCCCCATTGCCAATCCTGAACGGTTTCGGGCAGCCAGCGGTTATCGTAATTATGGTCGTGATAACCCGTTCCGCGAAAATGGACGGCGTTCAGTTCCTTTCCTTTTTCGTTGCTGACAGTAATTCTTCCCGAAACGTCGGCGCGCGAAACGACCAGATTCCAAACGTGTGCGTCCGTTTCATTAATCGGCTTGTTTGGCAAAAAATCGCTTTCAATCGCCAGCCATTCAAACTGCGCTTCGAGCGAACAGTTTTTTCGCAGTTTGGCTTTAATTGAAATAAAATAACCCGAACCGTAAGGCGCGGATTCAAAACGAAGGAAGTTTTCGCCGATTTTGCACGAAGGTTCGGTTTCGGACGCGGAAAATTCGTCGGCGTTAAATTCGTTGATTGCGCGATAGACGGGTTTTCCGTCGCGGTAATATGTAAAAGCGACGGCTGGAACATTTGATTTGGGATTTGGGATTTGGGATTGCGGATTTATTTTCTGACCGGCAATAACGGCTTGCTTTGCCCGATTATATCTCGGCGAAAAAATGAAGTTATCGAGAAATATGATCACGACCGCGTCGCGCCCGTCGTCGCTGAGCGCGTCAAAATACCACCATTCGTAAGCCTTCGCATTTGTCTTCGGCGACCAGACATCCGCCGCAATGCTCGAAGTGAACGAAAACTTTTCACGCAAAGTTTTAGCTGTTGCCGTCATCGCACGTTACCTTTTCGGAAGGGATTTGGAGAAAGAGCAAGTTAAGCATCGCAAAATTTGAAAAATTTGGCAAACTTTTATGGCGAAATTGAATCTGTATGACTGGAAAAAACAACTCTCCCGTAGTTTTATATTAAACAGCGAGGAAAATTAATGAAAAAGAAAACAATCGTGTTTCTGGTTGGTTTGATGATGACGGTCGGTTTGATGACGGCTTGCCCGGATCGCAAAAGCATCGCGGAAATCGAATCGAATCCGTCGAAATATCAAAACAAAACGGTCGTCGTGGCGGGAGTTGTGCGCGACGCTTACGGCTTGAATATTCCGTTGACGAATATTCGCGGCGGCATCTATAAAATTGACGACGGAACCGGCTCGATCTGGGTATTTACCGAAAAAAGCGTGCCGTCAAAAGGCACGGAAGTCGGCGTTAAAGGCAAACTGCAAAACGGTTTGAATTACAACGGGAAAAATTACGGTCTCGGGATTTACGAGGAAGACCGCAAATTTCGCAAAAAGTAAAATCTGATCGAAAATGACAAAACGGGAACGGCAAGTTAAAATCCTTGTCGTTCCTTTTTTTTATGAAAAATTTAATCGAAACCTTAGAAAATCAATTTTTGAAACTTCACTTGCGGTCTTGCGAATTTGTAAAACTCATTCCAAATGAAAAACTTTACTGGCAAGTGCGGGAAAAAGACGCGCTTTTTCCCGTTAATTCGTGCGGCGAATTTATTTTGCGTTCGGCGGCGGCGGTCGAACAGACATTCGGCGGCATCACGACGCGGCTCTGGGACGATCCGTTCGAATGGACTCTCCCCGAACAGCTTTCGACCAACGAACTGATCTTGAATTATCTGGCGGAAGTCGAAGAAACGCGCCAAAAAGGCTTTGCATTTTTTAATTCGGACGATGATTTGCGCCGCGAAATTCCCGCGCCCGAACGCCTTAAGTCGATTTTTCAAATTCTACTTGAAACCATCGCCCGCGCCGAACATTTTCAGGGTCGCGCTTTTGCCGTTTTTCAAACATTTTCCGACGAAAAACTTCCGCGTCTGCTTTGAGTTCCAAATTCCAAGTTCCAAGTTCCAAGTCTGAATAGTTTTATAACTTGGAACCTGAAACTTGGAACTTGGAACTCAGGCAAAACATCGTTGCATTACGAACTTTTTCGTGTAAAAATTCGTTAAGGCTTGAGTCTTTGGGTTTTCTGACAAACGGGAGAAAAATTAAATGCACTGTCCGCGCTGTGGTCAACAACAGGTTTCGGAAGATATTAAATTTTGTTCGCGCTGCGGTTTTCCGCTCGGGCTGGTGTCGGAAATTCTCACGCACGGCGGTTTTCTTCCGCAATTAGCCGACCTGCAAAACAAAAGCAAAAAATGGCTGACGCGCAATTTCGGCTTGAAAATCTCGCTGATTTGGTTTCTTTTGATAACTTTTATACTTCTTCCGTTAGCTGCGATCACAAAAGCTCCGGGCGGTGTCGTCCCCGGATTAGCCATTATCGGTTTTTGCGGCGGTCTGCTGATAGCGGCTTTATCGTTTCTGTTTTTAGAGAATGAAAAGAAATTTTTTCAAGGACAAAACGATTTGCCGAACGACAATTTTACGGCGCAGTTTTTGAGCGGAAATCAAAAGCAGACGGCATTGCCGCCGCCGACAAGCCAGCCGGTTTCCGATTACTCGCCGCCGCTTGCCGGTTCGTGGAAAGCGCCCGAGACGGGCGAACTCGTGCCGCGCACCGTCATTGAAGGCACGACCAAATTACTGCAGAAAGATGAATAATTTTGAAGGAAGGATTATGAAAGTTTATTGTCCGAGATGTGGTCAGGAGCAGATTTCACCCGAAGTCAGGTTTTGTTCGCGCTGCGGTTTTTTGATGAGTGGCTTGGCTGAAGTCGTCTTAAACGGCGGAATTCCGCAGCAATTATCAACAACCGAACCGAAAACGCCGACACCGCGCCGGCGTGGTTTGAAACAGGGCGGCGGCTGGTTTTTGTTTGGTGTCATAGTTGTCCCGATTTTGGGGATTCTTTCCAGTATTCTGCGTTTCAGCGAAGATATTGTCGGATTGGCGGCAGTTGTTTTTTTCCTCGGCGGAATCGTGCGGATGATTTTCGCGCTGATTTTTGAATCGGGCAATCCAACGGACAAAACTCTCGAAGAAAATGTGATGCAAACGGCGCAGAAATTCTTGAATAAAAATCCGCAGGCGAACGCGCTTCCGCCGCAACAGTCGATTCCGGTTGATAATTACGCGCCCCCGCGGCAATCGAACTGGCGCGATACGAACGATCTCGAACCGTCGAGCGTGACCGACAGCACGACGAAACTTTTGCACGACAAAGAACGATGATATAAGGATAATACTATGTTTTGCCCGCGTTGTGGTCAGGAACAAATATCGAACGAAACCAGATTTTGCTCGCGCTGCGGGTTTTTGATGACCGGCGTCGGCGAACTTGTCGCTAACGCCGGAAACGCGGAAGCGCTCGGAGCGGCAAAACCCGCCAAAATCGAGTCGGCGCGCAAACGCGGAATAAAACAGGGTTTATTTATCTTTCTGCTGACTTTTCTGGTCGTCCCGATCGTTTCGATCCTGACCGTTTGGGCGGCAGCCGAACCGTTTGCGGTTGCCATTTCGGCGATCTTACTTTTCGTTGGCGGGCTTTTGCGGATGGTTTACGCGCTGATGTTCGAATCGAGCGAACCGACCGGCAAGACGATCGAGCAAACCGTCTATCAAACGGCGCAGAACTTATTAAACAAAGGGCAAAACCAAAATGCTTTGCCGCCGCAGCAGTCAATTCCGATTTCATCGTATATGCCGCCGAAACACGGCAACTGGCGCGACACGAACGATCTCGAACCTTCGAGTGTGACCGACCCGACAACCAAACTTTTAGATAAGAAGCAGGAAAAATAAATTTTGGGAAAGGAAAATAGAAAAAGGTAAAACATCAAAATTGTTTTACCTTTTTCTATTTTCCTTTCTGTCGTATTAGTAACCGATCGCCTCGCCATCGCTCCGCGAATCGATCGCGCCGAATTTTACGCCTGTTCCTTCTTCGATCGCGATGCCGGTTGCCGACGCGATGTTTATCGGACGGTCGCCGAACTTTTGCCCGAGGCTTTCCAGAATTTTGAGCGTGTCGGGCGACATTCCCATCGGTTCGTAGAGAACTTCGTCGGGAAACCACTGTTGGTGAATGCGCGGCGCGTCAATCGCTTCCTGAATGTTCATATCGTAATCGATCATATTAATCACCGACTGCAAAACCGCCGAGATGATGCGCGGTCCGCCGCGCGCGCCGAGAGCGAACCAGACTGAGCCGTCCTTGCGCAGAACAATCGTCGGAGTCATCGAAGAAAGCGGGCGTTTTTTCGGCTGAACGGCATTTCTTTCGCCCTGAATCAAGCCGAACAAATTCGGTTTGCCCGGACGCGCCGCAAAATCGTCCATTTCGTCATTGAGCAGAACGCCCGTCCCTTTTGCGGTTACCCGCGAACCGTATAAATCATTGATTGTATAGGTGTTTGAAACCATATTTCCCTCAGCGTCAACGACCGTAAAATGCGTTGTTTCCGTGCCTTCGCTGAACGTAACTTCGCCCGCTTTAATGTCTGCGCTTTTTGTCGCCCTCGTTAAATTAATGGTTTCGGCGCGTTTTTTCGCATAGTTTTTGTCAATTAACTGCGCCGTCGGAACTTCAGCGAAATCGGGATCAGCCATAAATTCGGCGCGGTCGGCAAAAGCGCGGCGCATTGCTTCGGCGACGAGATGATGTTTTTGCGCCGAGTTATAACCCATTTTACGCAGGTCGTAGCCTTCGAGCATATTCAAAACCTGAAGCATCACGATTCCGCCCGAACTCGGCGGCGGCATCGTCAGAATTTCATAGCCGCGATATGTTCCGCGCAAAGGCGTGCGTTCTTTGGCGACATAATTTTTCAAATCTTCGAGCGTTATCAAACCTTTGTTGCGCTTCATATCTTCGGCGATCAGCTCCGCCGTGCGTCCCGTGTAAAATTCTTTCGCGCCTAATTTCTGCATTCTGCCGAGCGTGGCGGCGAGTTCGGGTTGTTTCAGCGTGTCGCCTTCCTCGAACATTTTGCCGCCGTTCAGGAAGATCCGTTTGCTGTCCTCGTATTTTTCGAGTGTGCCTTTGTAGGATTTGAAAAGTTCGGCTAAACGGTAGCTCAAAACATAGCCGTTCTGCGCCAGAAGCCGCGAAGGTTCGACCAAATCTTTCCAGAGGATTTTTTTTGAACCGTATTTTTGATAAGCTAAATCCAATCCGGCAGGCGTTCCCGGAACGCCCGAAGCGCGATAACCGACCGTCGAACCGCCTTCGCCGCGAATCAGATTTCCTTCCGTGTCAACGAAAATATCACGCGTCGCCGCCGCCGGAGCCATTTCGCGGTAATCAATCGCCGCCGTTTTTCCGTCTTTGAATCTGATTATCATAAATCCGCCGCCGCCGAGGTTTCCGGCTTCGGGATAAACGACCGCCAGCGCGAGCGCGACGGCAACCGCCGCGTCAACGGCATTGCCGCCTTTTTTCAAAACTTCGACTCCGATCTTGGAAGCCAGTTCGTGTTGTGATGCGACCATTCCGCGTTTCGCGCGGACGGGTTCGCGCCACGCGCCGAAAGTTTTTTGCGGAAGCGGGAATAAATTCAGAAGGAAAAGGAATA
Source organism: Pyrinomonadaceae bacterium (assembly GCA_022843305.1). Classification (GTDB taxonomy): domain Bacteria; phylum Acidobacteriota; class Blastocatellia; order Pyrinomonadales; family Pyrinomonadaceae; genus JAFDVJ01. The sequence goes on from JALHNX010000001.1 coordinate 7,889, forward strand.
AAACAAAAAGGGCGATTTGTCGGTTGATTTTCTTCATAAATGTTACAGGTTAAAAAGTTTTCTTTAACATTACGTAAAAAACGGCAATTTTTCAAAAATTAAAGTCTTTTTTAAAGTTTCGACGGCATTGATTGTATATTAAGAACATAAAATCTTGGAATTTGCGTTGAAATAGAGTAAATTTGTTATTTACTAAGTAATTGGACAGAAATAAACGAATCTAAAGCTGTCGGCAATCAGTAGAGCGAGCGGTAGCGAGTCTGCTTCGCCGATCGACAATTGCTAGTGAGTCAGACTCGTTACCGCTCGCTCTACTGATGTTTTTTAGATGATGATAAATCTGTCCAAATACTTAATTCACTAAATAAGGTTTCGATAATTTTGGTTTTCGAAACATTGACCGGATTTTCGGAAAGGAGTTTCCAGCAGTATGAAAAAAATAGTTGCTTTTATTGTCATTGTCGTCCTGAGTTCGACGGCAAATATTCAGGTTTTCTCACAAAAAATCAGAAACACCGATATTAATAAATTCTCTGTCATAAAAACCGAAACGCCTTCGGACGTTAAATTAAAAAGCGCGGAAGCGTTTTCTGACGGCAACGGCGTTTATATCAGATGGCAAGCCGAATATGAAAACAGAAATTTAGGATTTTTTCTGTATCGTGAGGGCAAGAACGGAAGAGAACTTGTCAGCCCGTCAATTGTCGGCGGCGGTCGGACGATTTCGAGCGAAGATGTCGTTTACGGCGGCGCGTATTCTTACTTTGACGCAGACGGCGATTCGGCAAGTTCCTACTTTATCGAAAGCCTTCAGATGAACGGAATGCGAACGATTCTCGGACAAACATCCGTTAAATCCGTCGGCGATCTGGCGGCGGTCGCCGGTTCTTCATCGCAGGAATTGATTCGAAGAAAGGAAGAAACCAGCCCGACGGTTGAAAACAACGCGTTGAATCTGCCCGGAGATTTGCAGAAACAGGCGGAAACGAACATTGTTCCGCCGGACATCATTACTCAGCGTTGGGTCGCATCGCAGCCGGGTGTCAAGATCGGGATCAAACAAGAGGGAATTTACCGCGTTTCGCGCGCGGAACTGCAAACCGCAGGCTTTGACGTAAACGCTCCGGGCAATTTGTGGCAGCTTTATATGGACGGCAAACAGCAGTCCATAAACGTCGGCGCGGGCAATTCGTATATCGAATTTTACGGGCAGGGAATTGACACGCCCGAAAGCGCGACGAAAGTTTATTATCTGATTGTCGGTGCGCAGAACGGTTTGCGAATGGGAACGACGATTGTGCGTCCGCTTTCGGGAAACGTCATCGGGAAAAGTTATGCTCAAACGTTTGTGCGCAAAGACCGTCAAATTTATCTTAACTCGGACATTTTAAACGGCGATGCGGAAAACTTCTTCGGCAACGTTCCGATTATCGGCTCAAGTTCGCCGACTCCGCCGGTTGCGACCACAACTTTTAATTTAACCGGCGTGGATTTCAGCATTCCGAAAGCCAATTTCAAACTTGCGATTCAGGGCATTACCGCCACGCCGCATCAAATAGTTCCTGTCCTCAACGGTGAACAGCTTGAACCGATCAGCGGAAACGCCTTTAATCTGATGTCGCTAGAGTATCAGATTCCGACCGGATTTTTACTCGAAGGAACTAATACTTTGCAAATGCGGACTTACGGCGGTGCAGGCGATATTAACGTTATCGAATCAATCAGAGTCGGATATTTGCGTAAATATGAGGCGATTCAAAACAGGCTTTCGTTTTACACCAACAGCTACCGCAAAACTTCGATTGCCGGATTTACTTCGTCGAATATCAGGGTTTTCGACCTGACATACCCGGATAATCCGACCATTCTAACAAATTTAACGATTGAAAATAACGCCGGAAATTACAGCGTTACGATGCCTTCAAGCCGCGGACGCACGGCATTTGCGGCGGAAGATTCGGCAATTCTGCCGGTCAGCTCGATTACCGCAAATATTCCGTCGTCGCTGTCAACGTCGGCGCATAACGCTGAGTTGTTGATCGTTTCTTACCGCGACTGGATGACCGAGGCAAATAATTGGGCGAATTATCGCCGGGGTCAGGGAATGACGGTCGAAGTTGTTGATATTGAAGACATTTACGACGAATTTTCTTACGGTTCGGTTAATACGACGGGAATTACGCAGTTTTTCCAGTTTGCCAAAAACAATTGGCAAACTCCGCCGAATTATATTCTGCTGATCGGCGATATGAGCTACGATTTCCGAAATTATGAAAATCGCGCGTTTCAGAATTTTATTCCGACCAAGCGGGTTGACACGATTTATGAAGAAACCGGCAGCGACGAAGCACTCTGTGATTTTAACAACGACGGTCTGGCGGAAATTGCCGTCGGCAGAATTCCTGCCAGAAATCCTCAAACCGTAACCCAGCTTTTGAATAAAACAATGACCTTCGAGGCGGGTTTGGCAACCGTCTACAGTCGCGGCGCACTGTTCGCCAGCGATCTGCCGAACGGATACGATTTTGAAGGTTTGAGCCAGCGGCTTTCATCGCAGCTTCCGGCGAGCATCCCGAAAACTTTTATTAATCGGGGACAGACTAATTCGAAAACTTTACTGCTTGCCGGTTTGAATCAGGGACCCTATATCGTCAATTATTCGGGACACGGTTCGGTCGGACTTTGGGACGGCAATTGGTTTTTAATAAACGATGCCGTCAACTTAACGAATTCCCCGAATTATTCGCTTTATTTTATGCTGACCTGTCTGAACGGATATTTTCTCCGCACCGATAATGATAGTTTGAGCGAAGCCCTGCTGAAAGCACAAAATGGCGGTTCACCGGCAGTCTGGGCATCAACCGGAAAAACCACACCGGATTTTCAGGAAGTTCTGGCAACGCGGTTTTACAATCAGCTTAATGTCGGAACGATGACGCGTTTGGGCGATCTGATACAGGATGCGAAACAAAACCTCAATGGCGGACGCGATGTTCGCCTGTCGTGGGCATTGCTCGGCGATCCGACAATGAAGATAAAACCCTGATTTGAGAAAAGGAGAAAAGGAGAAAAGGAGAAAAGGAGAAGGGGAGACGATTAATATCTTGTCTCCCCTTCTCCTTTTCTCCTTTTCTCCCCTTCTTACTTCAGCGCGGCTGAATTCTCAGCATAAACGTGCAAACCATAATCGGAACACCGGGCGAAATTGAAATCTGCTGACCGATCGGAAGCTCGAAATTATTAATGATCGCCGGATTTCTTCCTTCGTTAATCATCGAAAAATTCCCTTTACCGTCGGTCATAAAGGTCAGATGACGGCGGCTGATCTCGGGGTCGCCCTGCAGCGGAATGTCAACGGGTTTCGATTTTGAACCGCGTCCGATGCTGATTTGATTTTGATAGACGGGAACGACATTCTGGCGAACGCCGCCGCGCCAGATTTCGAGTTTATAAAGCTCCGCCGCCTGACGTTTTTGAACGTGCGTCATTTCCTCGCCTGTATCTTCGACCGGCAAAGCCGCTGCCTGTTGCGGTGTTTGGAAATTAGCGACCGGCGGAAAGCTTCCCGGCAGCATGGTCGGCGGCGGATTGTCCGAAACGACCGGCTGATTTTGATTAACGGGCTGATTCTGCGCGAAATTCGGCGGCGGTTGATTTTGCTGAACCGGTTTCGGCGGGATTTCGATATTGGGTTTCATCCGCGAAAGAATGCTGGTTTTATTGGCGTTCGGGTCTTCCCAACTGTGCTGAACGCGGATGTCGCCAGTTTCGAGCGTCCCGTCAACGCGAAGCTGCACAGCGAAACTCTGCGTTTCGAGCTTTTTTTTACCGGCGATTTCCTTCGCCCGTTCCGCCAGGATGTGATAAAGACCTTGTTCAAGCCCGCGCCGTTTCGCGCCCTGCCAGTTTTTATCGTCTTCGTCGCTTAAGAAAATCGTGTATTCGGTCGGAATAATTGTCGTGCCTTGCGGCAGCGGAACCATTTCGCTCTGCATCACGCCTTCGACTTCGCGCGCGATTTTAACGATAAATTCTTCCGCGTGACTGCGCGGTTTAATCTGTGCGTCGCGGGCGGCGTCTTCCAGCACAAGCTCGTTGGTTTCGCCGTCAATCCATTTTCTAACTTTGTCTAAAACGCTCATTTAAGAAATTACCTCGTAAGAAATTAAGTAAAGATACAGAATTATTTTATGAGACCACAGATAAAAAAAGCCTTGATTTATCGAATAACAATCTGAGTTTATCTGTGTCAAGCCGTGGTTTCATTGATAAAATGTTTTTGTCCTGTAACTTACTTTGAAAAATCTACATTATCTTCGCCCGATACGGTTTTTTTTGCAATCCAACCGTGCTTCGCCCAGTCAGTTTCTTGCGTTCGTCCGAATTCGACGACATCAATTTCATACCAGGTTTCGGTTTCATTGACAATTTTGACGCGCGAATTTTTCGGGACCCAGCCGATTTGTGAAGCTCTCGCATTCGATTCCGTTCGCAGCGGAATATCTCTCTGAGAAATTCCTTCACGTTTATTAAAGATGCTGATTTCGGGCAAAATTCCCGCGCCGCGCAAAAAACTGTGCGTGGCGTAGAGAATTCCGGTAAAAACGCAAATCACAACCAGAAAGACTGCAAGCCGGCGCATAGAACTGCCTTTGCGTTGCGGTTTTTCGATTTCTTCCTGAGCAATCTGCCGGTCGGTGACGGGAATCGGCGGCGGTTGTCCGGTCGGAATATGGTTTAACGAATGATTTTGAAACTGACTAAGATTTGCGGCGGCGTTGTCAACTTTGACGACGAGCGCGGGATTTTTCAGAATCTGATTGTTTTCAAACTTCAATTCCTTGGAAGTGTTGAATTTCGGTTTTTGCGGCGCAAGTGGCGTGTATCCGCGAGCGACGTGCGCTTTCGGAGTTGCCGAACGCGCCGAAACCTCGGTTTTTATCTCGCCGTCTTCGGTCGGCGCGAGAATTTTGATCCGCGCCAAATCCTTCCAGAATTCGTAAATATCCTGATGGCGTTCCGACGGATTGTTCTGCGTGGCTTTTTGCAAAACTGCCAGCAAATCCTTCGCCCACGGTTCCTGACGAACGGCGAATGGAAGTTCTTTAATCGTTTGATTGGCAAAAAATCGCGGCGATTCGCTCGTAAATAAAACGTAAGCGGTCTTTGCCAGCGAATATATATCGGCGGCGGGCGTCAGTTCGGCGACCTCGAAATGTTTGCCGTCTTCGGAAAGCATCGGGCTGTGTTCGGGCGGCGCGTAGATGTTCGTCCCGACGCGCGTGATCGGCGAATCGGAAGCGGAAAAACGCGCGACACCGAAATCCGCGATTTTGACCGTTTCGCGGTCGGCGGTTAAAAGCAGATTCTGCGGCTTGATGTCGCGGTGAATCACACCGTTCTGATGCGCGTGGACTAATCCGGCGCAAACCTGTTCGAGATAGCTGAAGGATTTCTGAAAAGACAGAGATTTTTCGCGGCAGGCTTTTGCCAGATCGCCGCCTGAAAGATATTCCAGAACGAGATAATGAAAAACCATTCCGCGCAGATCGCGCGCCGTGCCGTGTCCCAGACGGCTGATAATGTTCGGATGCCGCACACGATCGAGGGCAATCGCTTCGTTTTGAAAATTTTCGACGAGTGTACGTTCCAAATCCGCGTCCAGATCGTTCTGCATAAAGACGTTGAGAGCTTTGACGACGACTTGCTTATGCGGGGATTGCGGCGCGGCGACATTGTCTAACGCGACGTAAATTTCGGCATAACTGCCACGACCGAGGAGTTCTTTGATGTCGTAGCGTCCGTCAAGACGGCTGTTTATAAGTGAAAGTTCTCTTATCATTCGGTCAAACTAATGCTATCTCAAAACGCGCGATTTCACCAACAAAATGATACGAAGGAATTATTCCAAAGTTCAAAGCGGTGAAAAACTTACGGCAATAAAGTAAAAATCTTTTGGCTGGGAGCGCACGCATCCCTGCGTGCGCTCCCAGCCGGAGCGTTTTTGGTAAATACGCGAAAGCCTTCGTGAAATTTCACGAAGGCTTTCGCGCAGGCAACAATTTGCGGGAAATTTTTCGGAGTTTAGTTCACTCTTTGAAAACCCGTCAATTGAATGTTTTGGAAAAACGGCGTGCCGGGCGGCAATCGCGTCGGGTCGAGAAACGTCGTATCGAAAATCCAGTTTCGCGTCGGCGGGCTGTAAATGTTCGTGCAGCATTTGAACGCGCCGTTGTTGTTGCGGGCGTTAAAAAGATTAATCAGCGAACCGGCGTAATTCAGCCGCGCGCCGCTCCAATTTTCGAGAAAACGCTTGAAATTATGAACGCCGCCAGTCAGACGCGGATCGCCGCCGCCCTGATTCGGCGTTCCTTCAAAACTGCTCCGCGCATCGCCGGCAAGCATCGCAAATCGAACCGTCGTTTCGGTGACTGGACGCGAGCTTAAAGAGAACGGATAGCGAAAACTGCGCGAATCTTCCCAGTTGTTTGAGAGAATCGTAATCGCGTCGGCGACAATCGAGGCGGGAATATGGGTCGAAGTGTTTTGCGGAATATACTGGGTCGAAGCCGTCGGGTTTCCGACCGATGAAATGCCCGTCGCGTTATAATTTCCTTTAACATATACGCCGTTTTCCGAGGCGACCGTAAAGCCTTTCGTGTTCAGCGGATTTCCCGAATCATAAATTCCGGGAAGCTGTGTGCCGTTGATCAGCCGGACACCGCGCCGGTAATACGGATGGTCAATAGCGGCGGCAAGCGCGGGCGAATCAGCCGTGTTTGAACCCGTATAACGAACCGCTTCGTTGAGAAAATCCACATTCAGAGTGCCGTTATTATTGATGTCTTCACCGGGCTGCAGAATTCCGTCGTTGTTTCCGTAAATGTCCTCCATATCATATTCGCCGTCGAAATCGGCATCGCCGCGGCGGTCGGAAACATACAAAACCCAGCCGTTCGCTTCCGGCACATCGGAATGCCGCAAACCGCGCCCGTTGGCAGCCGCAAAAACCGTTCCTGCCGACGGCAACAAAGTATTAAAATTGCCGTCCAGAAATCTTTTCAGATTAAAAAGGTCAATATCTATCAGGCTCATCACGCCCGCGCGCGGCACGTTGCTGCCATAAGTTGAACTCCAGTTCAGATTGTCGTTATAGAGTCCTTCGCGGGTATCGAAAATCTCAATCGGAAAGGGAGCGACGCGGCGGAATCGGCTCGTGGTATCAACCGTCGCCGCGTATCTGTTGCCGACATTATCGCCCGAAAAACTTCCCGACGTGCCGTTGTCAACACTCGTTGAACAACCCGACGTATAAGTGCTGTTAGTACAATCGTCGGTTAAAACCAGATTGTAGCTGATGCCGTTCCAGGTGTAGGAAGTCATAAAATTCGTGTCGGACGATGTAACGGCAACACCCGGCATCACGAATCTTTGCAGTTTAACGATTGAGCGGCTGTCGCGGTTGCCGTAGCCGCTGATAAAGAATTTCGTGTTTCCGCTTTGCGAGATCGCGGGCGCGGCTTCGGTCATTCCCAAGCTCAGAATATCGGCGGTCACGTCCTGCGTCTGAATCGTGTTGTCGGTCTGATCTATGCCGACAAGCTCGATTTTAATCCACATTTGTCTTCCCGAATTATAAAATCTTTCGCCGTTTAATTTCGTCGCCGCATAACCGTCGAGCATTTGCAGCGGTCGGTAGCCGCGCGCCTGTCCCGAACTTGGTTCGCTTCCGTCGCCGACCGCCGCCCCGTCGAGCCGGATGCCGCAGGCGGTCGTTACCGCGCCCGTGCCGGTTCCCGAAGCGCAGCCGGGAAGTTTCGATTTGCTGTCGGACAGCGATATGCGGATTCCTTTTTTGTTAAAATAACGCTCTTTGCTGGTGGTAATCGAATCGGCGGCGGCGGGCGTAACCGCCGTTACGCCGACACCGTCGTTATACAAATCGCCGACATTTTTGCCGCGTTTGACCAGCTCGATATAATCGAGCGGCGCACCGACAATCGTGCTGGCGATTTTCAAAGGCAGGTTGAGGGATTTTTGTTCGGAAAGCAGATTTCCCTGAAAAAGTCCTTTATTCGTATTCCAAGCGTTATTTCGATAAACCGTCGGCATATCGGAGCTTGGAAAAACCGCCGCGCCGTTGGTAGGCGATTTGAGAACGCTGCCCATATTATGAGTAAGTTTGACGTAAGTTCCCGAACCGTTTTTGATCCAGACGTTTTCGCCCCAGCCCGACCAATCGCGCCCGTTTCGCGCCACGTCGGTTATTATATGTCCGGCGGCGGAAACGCGCGACGAAAAATATAGTCCCGTGTTAGCCATCATAAACATATTGCCGTTGGAATGAACGCGACCGCCGAAATCGAAACGCGGACCCGGATGGAATTCCAGATCGTCTTCGTAAAAAATCCCGAACTGAAAGATCGGCACGCGGTTGTTGTAAAACTTGCGGCGCAGAGCGACCTGCACGCCGTTCGATTTATCGGTCGCGGTCGTGTCAACCCGCCATTCGTCGCGCAGAGCGTTCAAGCCCTGCAAAAGCTGACCGCTCATAACAACCGTTTTTGTCGCTTCGGTTTGAACGATGGCTTGGTTAAAATCGTAGTCGTCCTCGAATCCCGGCGGCTTTAAGGTTTCGATTCGCAAAAGGTCAGCCGGCGCGGGCGAAAGTTTCTCTTCAAAAATCTTATCGAAATTGCGCGTCATTATTTCCAGACTGCCCTGCGCCGCCGAAAACGCGCGCGATTCCGCCGCGTCGTTTGACGTGGCGATGGTTTCGTTGGTCGTGCGCGTGACGGCTAACGCGACGAATGCGGTCAGCAGCGTCAAAATCAGCAAAGCAATCACGATTGCCGTACCGTCTTCATTTTTCAACCGGATGTTTTTCATATTTCTACTCCTTTTAACCTGCGTCATACTCCAAATTTCTCGTGCTGAAAGTTCCGCTGATGGTAATGCTTTCGGGTTTTCCAAGCTGTTCGTCATTTTCGGTCGCCTGAACTTTGATGGTGACGGTAATTTGCCGGACAAGATTAAATTCCGCCGGGCGGTCATCGGCGGTTCCCGCAATGCCATCGTTTCCGGCTGCCGGATTGTCGGTCGTGCTTCCGTCTTCCAGAACGTATGTAATCTGAAAATCTTCGATGTTATAAGCAACCGGCATTTCCTGAATTTGTTCCGAGGCAAGTGCGCCCGTATTGTTGCCGAAAGTCATTCGAACAAGCGTTCCGTCGCTTTTGACTTTGTAGGCGACCCAGAAAAATCTTTTGACCGAGGCGACATACGTCGTGCAGTTTTCCGTGAGCGTCGGAGGATTACATCTTTGTAAAAGGCTGCCGCCCGTTCCCGAACCGTTAAGCGGCTGATTTATCCCGAGCGGATCGCCCGGCGCAATGTCAATCGCGCTGTTCGAGGGCAAGCCGGTCGCCATTACGGCAACCTGCGAGCTGTCCGATTCGACCAGATACAAATCAAAGCCTTTCGCGTTGCGGGCTTCATTCGGCGCGCTTTGAAGCCGGACGGTGGCGGGCGCACCGGATGCGGCATTGGCGTTATTGAGCGAAATCACGTTTCCCTCGTTAAAATCGTTGTCGCGATAGGCAAAAGCGATTAAATCGGTTCGCGCATTGGTGTCGGGGTTTAAGATATTGAAAAAAAGATCGTTGCCGCCGATAACCGAAGTCAAAACGTCGCGCTCGCTATCGGCATCCACCGGAAGTCCGAGCCGCGTCGAAATAAAATCGTCCGGCACGACCGCGCCGCTTTTGTTATAGCTCAAACCGGCGTTGAGCGCGTCGCGGCTGATCAAATGCATTGCCGCACGGGCGTTTTTCAAAACATCGGAACGGCGGCTGGCGCGGTTGCGGTCTATCAAACCAATCTGTAAAAGCCCGTAAATCGTGCCGATGATAATCATAAAGACAACCATCGCCACGATCATTTCAACCAGTGAAAAACCGCTTTCGCCGGAAACCTTCGTTTTGAAAATTTTCTTCATTTCTTTACTCCGCGTAATTTGCAATGATGGTTGAAACCGTCTGCTCACGCTGCAAACGGTTGACATGATAGCGCACGGTAACGTCAATCCGGCGGCGTGAAATCGCGTGCGGCGGTGTCGGGCGTTCGGAATCCTGTAAATCCGTGATAACGATTCTTCGCTCGAAACCGTTCAAGACTTCGCTCGTGTTGTCGGGTCTTCCGGGAACCTGGCAAGCCGCGCCTGCCGGACAGGCATCATCAACCGTTCCCGCCACGCCGTCCCATCCCAAATCTGCACGAATCGGGCGAAAATCGGTCAGAAAAACGCCTTGCGGAACTCCGCCGGAATCGGGATTGCTCCCGGTATTGCCAATCGAATCCCATCCGGTAATCGCCCCCATTTTGGCAATATCGCGTGCCGAAAATATTGATTCGATTGTCGAAAGCGCGGTTTGTTTGGCGACGACCTGTTTTTCGGTTTCGTATGAACGGACGAGATTTGCCGTCAACGCCGCCGTCGAAGCCAGAATTCCGACCATCAAAATGACGAGCGCAATCATCACGTCAATATAAGAAAAACCGCGTTCGTTAGATTTTTGAAGCATTTCTATTTTCACTCCGAAGATTTGGAAACTAACTTCCCGCATTGGTGTTAGTGTTTGAACCGCCCGACTGTCCGCCGTAAATACTCATTCGCCGCGAATCCTTCCATTTGTTGGCTTCGGTCAAATTGCGGTTATATTCCCAAAATCTGACCGAACCCGTCGCGCCGATAACGGTAATCGCGCGGGCAATTTCCGATTCATTCTCATTGTTCGGTTTCGGCGACCAGATAAACAGCGTCAAACCGGTTGTTGTCGCGTTCGAGCCGACCGCGTCGGTTCCTTCATTAACGACCGTTCCGTTTCGCTGGAATCTGAAAGTGCAGACGTTATGCGTAACGCTCGGCGGATAAATGCTCGGTCTGAATTGGGCAATCGGCACGGGCATTATTTCGGTCGGATTGGTCGAAATATCCGGCGGACGCGAATTTAATTTGACTTCTGCCTGCGAAATTAAAACGACGCTTCTGATCACACGGTCGTCATCGGCGGTATTCGGCAGATTTTCGTCAATCAGCCGAACCATATTGTCGGTTAAATCAATCTCGACGCGCATCGTTTCGCGCTGCGTCAGCGAACGCTGGCGGGCTTCCTGAAAAATATCAATAATTTTCAACGCCTGTTCGTCGGGACGATAATGCCTTTCGTGTCCTGAAAGATAAAAAAGCGAAATTCCCAGTAAAATTGTAATCACTGTCAAAACGATCAACAGTTCGACCATCGAAAATCCACGCGCCATAATTTTCTTTCCCCAACCCTCTAAAAACTTGACTTCGAGCTTGTTTTCTAACTAATTTATTGAAGATTTTGTGATGTTTCGTTCAATCTGACTGCATCGGTGAATGAAAAGTCTTCAAACTGACTTATAGTAAAAAGATAAACAATGTAAAACATCTTCCAAAAATATTTTTTAATTTATGAATACCCGTAAATTTTCGGAACAAATTCACTTTCTTTTATGGACTGTTTCGGCTAAAATGACGGCAACCGGAAATTAACAAAATCTGTAGAAAGTCTTGAAAATGTCCGAAGAAAATAATTCACCGAAGAAAAAAACATCAATTGAATGGCTGATGCGCGGGGTTTTGACCAAGCTCGGCGATACCGTTGACCGCCTGACCGGTCGCCGCTGGACTCCTTCGAGTAGTTTGGCGACCAGCGAATTGAGCGAGAAATTAAAGAAACTGCTCGATTTGGAAGCTAAGGATTTTGGCGCGAAGGGAAAATTCGTTCCGCACAATATCAAACTGAAAATGCAGTGGGATAAATTTTCGACCGACGCGGAAGGAGCGATTACAAGGCTTGAAAACGAATTGAAAATCGCCGCGATTGACCATATCAACGACAACCGCTATCACACATATGCGCCGATCAAGCTCGAAGTAACGCCCGATTATTTTACCGAAGGCGTAAAACTTCTGGTAAGTTTCGACAAATTCGACGAAGAAAAACGCGAAGCTGCCGTTAATGTCACCGTGCCGCAAATCAAAGTCGGCGATTATCTGCCGCAGCTTTTGCCCGAAATAGAACCCGAAACCGATTTTGAAACCTTTATTGCCGATTTTACTTTGAACGGAAAGACAAAACAGGTCGAACTGACCTTTAAGGAAAAACAACGCCGCAGCGTCGGGCGCACCAAAGATAACGATTTAAGTATAGAAGATCAAAGCGTTTCCAAGATTCACGGCGCGCTTGTTATAAACACCGAAAAGCAATTAATGATTGCCGACACGGGTTCGACCAACGGAACATTTATCAACGATAAACGTATCGCTTACGGACGCGCTTTTCCGATTGCGAACACCGATAAAGTGAAATTCGGCAATATCGAAGTTACCTTTGAACATATTCCGCGAGCGGTCGAAGAAGTTTATCATCAAGAAGTTACGATGAACGAAAATCTCGAGGAAACATTTTCGGTCAGCCAACGCGACATTCAAACGGTGGCTTTTAATTCAAACGAAGATATTTCCGTGAAAACGGAATTTATACCGCCGCCGCCGAAAAAAGCCGAAAGCGTTCAGCCGAAGGAGAATTTACCGGAAACCAGATTTGTGCAGGTCAAACCCGAAGCAAAACCGGAAATAAAACCCGAAATAAAGCCTGAAATAAAGCCTGAAATAAAACCGGAAGTAAGGGAAAAGGCTGAAACGAATACTTCGACGACGCAAGACCGAATAAACTACGAATTTTCAAACGAGGATTAAAACGCGCATGATTTTGATGTTACTTTTGCAGCTCGACAAACTTCGTCCCGAAAATCTTTTCGGCGGACAGGTTTTGGAACGCACGCCGGCAGGTTTGAGTGTTATTTATCTGATCGGAATGCTGGTTCTGATCTGGTTTTTGGTAATGTCCTTTTACGGTAATTTTCGCCGTCCGAAATTTAATTTTGAACAAAATCTGCCCCGGGAAGTCGTCAAAAAACTCAGTTCGACCCTCACCAACCGCAGTTTGCGAATGTGGCAGATAGTCTTTATTCTGCTTACTTTTACGGTTTACGGATTTCACGTTTACTGGACGTATTACGCGGGCGATGCCAACGAACAGTTTCAGTTTGTGTTGAATTACAAGGATTTGCGCAGCCGCCGCACGACTGCCTCGACCCTGCGCGGATGGATGCTCGACCGTTCGGGCAAACTGCAAAATGCGCTGGCATATTACAAAATTAATAATGACGGCAATATAGCTCGAAATTTTCCGCTTGAAAGAGAAATGGCGCATCTTCTCGGAACCGAACGCGGTACGCCCGGACTCGAACGGACAATTTATCAAAGAGTCGAAGACCCGATGCCCGAAGCGTGGGAAATTTTGACGAAATACAAAAAGCCCGAACCCGAGAACAAGGACGTGCGAATCACGATTGACCGCGAGCTGCAGGCTTACGCGGCAAAACGTCTGGAAGGGAAAATCGGCGGAATCGTCGTCTTAAATCCGCAAACCGGCGATATTTTGGCGATGTATTCAAATCCGACTTACAACCTCAAAGAAGCCGAAACGCTCGACGGATTTTTCAAGCTCGAAGCGAACAAGCGCGAACAGCCGTTATTAAACCGCGCCACGCGCGAATTTTATATTCCCGGTTCAACCTTTAAAACCTTTACGATGATTTCGGCGTTTCGCGCGGGCAGACAGGACATTGTTCTGCCCGGCAAACCTGCGCCCGAATGTTATACGCCGTCCAAAGGTGCGAGACCGATCTGCGATGCCGGCGGAAGCTGTCACGCCTGCGGCGACGTGGGTATGAAACAGGCTTTCAAGGTTTCGAGTAACCAATTTTTTTCACGGCTCGCCAACGAACTCGGACGCGATCGGATGGGCGAAACTGCCACAATTTTTGGAATCACTCCGACCGAAACGCCGAAAGAGGCTTTAACGCAGGGCTTTTATCCCGATATTTTTAACACGAGCAACAGACGCATCGCCAACGCGATTGCTCCGGTGCGCTCGACAATCGTAAATGGTAAAGATTTGACGCTTCACGATTTCGCCCTCGAAGGCATGGGACAAGGTTTGGCGGGACAAATGACTCCGCTCCAGATGGCTCTGATTGCCGCCGCGCCCGCGAATCTCGAAGGCAAGCTGATGAAGCCGAAGATCGAAGCCGATATTCCGCCGCAGATGTATTCGCAGGTTTTAACGCCTGAACAAGCTGCGGTCATTCGCGATATTATGTCAACCGTGACGGAAGAACCGGGCGGCACGGGCGGCATCGTCCGCGCGAAGCTTCTCGGAACCGGCATCGAAACCGGCGGCAAAACCGGCACGGCGGATAAAGACAATGTCATCGTCTATAACAAAGACGGCACCAAAAAAATGAAGAAGATCAAGAAAAAGAACGAAAACGGCGAATGGGTTGACGTGGAAGTTCCCGAAACCTACAAGCGCTGGGACGGCTGGTTCTTATGTATCGCGCCGCTCGAAAATCCACAAGTTGCCATCGCCGTCGTGATCGAAGACATCGGCGGTTCGGGCTACGGCGGAACGACCGCCGCGCCGATTGCCGCCGATATGATCTTGAAAGCGCGTGAATTGGGACTTTTGGGCGATAAATACAAACCCCAAACTCCGACTTTGAAAACCCCGGCAAAAAAGAAAGGTAGATAAATGAAAAGCAGAGCGTCGTCGCATTTTTTGATTTTGATTTTGATTGTCTTTATGACGGCAATCTCGCACTACGCCGTTTATTACGGCGCATTGATTCGCGGCTATGAAACGAGTTTCTTAACTGCCGCAAGAAATATCGGACTTTTAACGGTTTTGGCGTTTTTGCCGGTAATTCTGGCGCGGTTGCTTAAATTTCAAGGAAACTGGACGCTTTACACGTCCTGTGTTTTGTTGTTTTCAATCGGTCTGACGGTTCAATACCGGCTTTTCAGCGATCCCGAATATGTTCTGAAGGACAAAAAAGCCGAAGCGCGGCAAGCGAAAATCAAAACCTTGCAGCTGCATTACATACAGGAAAATTATTCGCCCGAAAAGAAACAGATAATGGGGCTGCCGCCGACACCGCCCGAGCCGGTTGATTTGTCGAAGGAAACGCCGCGACCGGTAAACGATACATTTTTTGGAGTTTTGTTTTCGGGCAGAACGCTGATTCCGCTTTTCGGAATTTTCTGTCTGATCGGCGTGATTTGGCTGATGCGGCGCGACGATTTTTTAAAGTTACTGCAAAATAACGGATTTCTGCTGGTCTTGCTGACGCTTGTGCCGCTTCTTTTGGCGGCGGTCACATCGAAAGCAGGAAAATCCATCGGCAATATGACGCCTTGGGAACCGGCGAAAATTCCGTTTTTGATCGGTTTTGCGGCGATTTTGTCAATTTTGTATAAAAATCTGGCGCGGACATACTGGGGAATTCCGCGTGCGAAGGATGTTCTGCCGCTCGTCGTGATGGCGATGATGCCGTTTTTTCCGTTCTTCGTTCTCAAAGATTTCGGGCAGATGATGGTTTTCAGCTCGGTTTACGCGACGCTTTTCGTGATTGCCGTGCGCCGTTTTTCCCAGCGTTTCGTGCTTATCGGAAGCGTCGTCTTTCTGGTCGGTATTTTGGTCGTTGGCGCATTGCCCGAAACCACGCAGCAGAAAATTCCGCTCCTGCCGACAATCGCCAAACCCGTCAAAACGATTTTGCCCGATAGAATTCAGCAGCGTTTTCACCTGTGGCTTGACGGCTTTAATCCGCCGCCGCCCGAAACCGATTGGTGGAAGGATGATTACGACCGGCATTACAATAATTTGATCAAAAAAGATCCGAATATGGAGCGTCTTTTGGCAGAAGACCCGAATATGAAAAAATCCGTCAACATTGACGCGTGGTTCGATGTGCTGGCATTTCAGCCTGCGCAGGCGACTTTCGGGCTTCATTCGGGCGGAACGACCGGACGCGGACTCGGTTTGGGCTATGTCGAACTCATTCCGGTTTCGGATTCCGATTATATCTACGCGGCTTTGGCTGAAGAACTTGGACTTTTCGGCGGTTTGTTGGTAATCTTGGCGCTGTTGGTTTTTGTCAGCGCGGGCGTGCGAACCGCTTTGGATTCAAGAGATATGTTCAGCAAGCTGTGTTCGGCGGGACTGGCGGCATTTATCGGTTTTCAGGCTTTGGTCAATATCGGCGGCATTACCCGCGCCTTGCCGATGACCGGAATTACGTTGCCGTTCGTCAGCCACGGCGGTTTTTCGCTGATTACCAGTTTTGTAATGCTCGGAATGCTGATGGCTTTTTCGCATCGCAACGCGGTTGACCGGCAGGCTGAACAAACGCCGGAAGGTTTTAAGTAAAAAGTTTTACCTGATTTTATCTTCGGAGAAAAAAATGACGGAAAATAATTTTCAGATTCATTCGGCGGCGGTTTCCGACCGCGGTTTAAGTGAAAAACGACCGCAAAACGAGGATTCGTTTTTGGAAATGAAAAATCTCGGACTCTTTGCGGTTGCCGACGGTGTTGGCGGGGCGCAGGCAGGCGATGTCGCTTCGCAGATGGCGATGGAGATTTTGGGCGAAGCGTTTATTAATCTGCAAGCCGGCGGCGATGTCGAAGAAATGATGAGAATCGCCATCGAACGCGCAAATTCGGCGATTTATCAAATGTCGAGCGATTTGCCCCAGCTTTCGACGATGGCAACGACGATTGTCGCGCTTCATATTTCGGGAAACATCGCGTCAATCGGACACGTCGGCGATTCAAGGCTTTACCGTCTGGACGGAAAGGGAAGTCTTTACCGCGAAACGCAGGATCATTCCGTCGTCGAGGAAGAAGTCCGCGCGGGCAGAATGACCGCCGCGCAAGCCGCCAATCATCCGTCGCGCAACGTGATTTCACGCGCACTCGGCGCGGAAAACACGGTCGAAGTTGATATGAAAACGATTATGTTCGACGGAAATACGAAATTTCTGCTCTGTTCGGACGGCATCACACGCCATATCAACGATTTCGAACTCCGCGAGCTGATGCTTGCCCAGGTCTCACCGGCTGAATTATGCGCGAAAATGAAGGAGATTTGCTATTCGCGCGGCGCGGAAGATAATTTGACTGCGGTTATTGTCAATGTTTTCAGAAATGCAGAAGAAAACATTGAGGATTTACCGACCGTTATCCCGAATATTGATGAAGAAGCAACCGTCGCCACGGCGCGGCAAACCGTTTCGGAACCGCTGTCATTAAATGCCGAAAACGGCTCCGACGAAATTCCGACACGGGCGCTCGAAATGCCCGTTTCGATGCAGCAGACTCCGGCATCAGATGAACCGGTTTTGCCGACCGAAAACTTCAGCTATTCCAGGGATGATGACGAACAGTATTTGATGGAAGAACCTGTGCAGGACATTCCGCAAGCCGCGCCGCCGGAAATTCCCGTCCCGGCGGAATTTCCGCTCAGCGAAATTAGCGAAGCTCCGGCGTTTGTTACTCCAAAAAACGTCGAATCGTCAAAGGAATTTAGGACTTATGAAACTACGGAAAAAAGCGGCGGCGGATTTCTTGGAAAGCTTTTATCGGCTTTGATTTTCCTCTTAATCGGCGCGGTTCTCGGCGCGGGCGCGTATTATTTATGGCAGACGATGACCGCCAAACCGGCGGAAGTTCCGGCACTGACACCGCAATCGAACGATATTCAGAGAAGTTCCACAGACACACTGCGGTATGAAGCGGAAACCAACCCCGAAAAGGTCATCAAACAATATGAGACCGCTCTGCCGAAAGACGCTTCGGATTTTTATATTTTAGGACGCGCCTATCTGAAATCGAAAAGATACGATGAAGCGAAAAGGGAATTTATTCTGGCGAGAAACAATCTGAAGGATGTTAAAGATGACGCAACCAGAGCAATTTTGGAAACCGACATCGCGCAGGGATTGACAATTTCACAGGACAAAGCGATGCAGACGGCGTTTGAAAGAGAGGCAAACGTTTTAAAAAGCAACGGGTCGGGCAGTTCGGGAAACTCGAATCAATAAAATAAACAACTTCGTTTGAAAAGTTTAGAGTGCAAACTTTCAAAAGTTTGCACTCATTATTTTTGACTGCCTTCCGGCTTCAAACAAAATTATTCCGCACGAAACCGCCAGATTCAGGCTTTCGACACCGTTTTCCATCGGAATGATCAAATCCTCGTCAATTTTCCGAAAATCTTCCGCGCCGAGTCCGTGCGCTTCCGAACCGAAAACCAAAAGACGCGGCTTGCGCCAATCAATTTCCGTATAGCTTTTTCGGGCGTTCACGTCAGCCGCCGTCGAGATCAGATTTTTTTCACGCGACCAATCTAAAACCTCTCCAAAATCGGCGTTCGACCAGATGTTCAAACGCAAACCCGCGCCCATCGAAGCGCGCAGAGATTTCGGCGAAAATACGTCCGCCGAGTTTCTTGAAATTATTATTCCTGCGACATTGACGGCTTCGGCGGTGCGCAGGATCGCGCCTAAATTTGAAGGATTGTTGATTTCGTGCAGAAAAACGACGACCGGCAATTTATCGTTTTGAGAAAATTTCGCTTCAAAATCGCGTTTGGCAGTTTCGGGCTTTGCGCAGATTAAAATTATTCCCTGCGAGGTTTTCGTGTCGGCGATCGATCCGAAAAGTTTTTCGGAAACCTCGTTGATCGAAATATTTTTTGATTGAAAGATTTCTAATAATTGAGCTGTTCGCGCATTTTGATCGAAATCTTCGGCAAGAAAAATCTCGGTTATTTTTGTTTTCGAGCGCAAAACTTCTTCGGCGAGCCGCAATCCTTCGACAAAGATCAAATCCTTCTCGCGCCCGTCGCGAACTTTTCGGGCGAGCTTCAACTTTGCATTTTCGCGGCTCGTGATTTTCAGCATTCAATAAATTTCTGCTCAAAAAATCAAATTCGTTGAGAATCGGTTTTGTTTATGCCATAATTCTTTTTCCGCGCCCGTAGCTCAGTGGATAGAGCGTTCGGCTCCGAACCGAAAGGTCGCAAGTTCAATTCTTGCCGGGCGTATTCAGTCTTTAAATCCGCAATATGTTTTTCCCAAGCGTAATCTGAAGCCCAACGAATTCTTTGGATTTGTCCGTTTCTAACGGGAGCAATGCGAAGCCAACCGCCTGTCGGATGGTTTTTAATCGAAATGCCGTAAAGCAAATTATTTTCAGGACAATAAACCGCAAGAAAATCGGCTTCGCCTTCCTTGTATGGTCGGCGGGATTCTGTCTTTGGTTGCCTACGAAGGCTTTTATATTTGAGAACGCCTTTACTAATCCACGCGGTTTTGACTTGGATTTTATAAATCATTGAACCCGAATCAACCAGCAAGTCGTAACTTGCACCCGAACCGAAAGGAATGCTTACAGTAAAACCTTCTTTCAGATAAGCACTTAAAACAATTGATTCGCTTTGATTTCCAATTTCAAATTTTTGCATTCGTAATTATTATTTCGGCTGAATCGTGACGGATTTTATTCTGACGGGCGGATTCGGTTTTTCGCCTTCGCGCGGCACGCCGGAAATCGTCATGACGGTGTTCATGCCTTCGACAACTTTACCGAAAACCGTGTAATTATTGTCAAAACCTTTTTCGCGTTTGAGCATAATAAAAAACTGCGAATTGGCAGAATTCACGTCGTTGCCAAGCCGTGCCGCGCCGACTATTCCCGTGTCGTATGGAATATCCGAAAATTCCGCGTCAACATTCGGTTTACCCGAATCGCCCTCTTTTCCGACCGACGGCTGCGCACCGGGTTTCGTGTCGGCGTTGCCGGCTTGAATGACGCTTTGGTTAATGCGGTGAAAGGCGATTCCGTTGTAATAGCCTTCTTTGGCGAGTTCCTTGAACCGCGCGACGTTTTTCGGCGCGATGTTTGAATAAAGCTCGATTTTGACTTGTCCGAAATCGGTATCAATCACCGCGACTTCGCTGTCCGCAATGGGCGCAACACCTTTTTTAACTTCGGCGGTCGCCGCCGGTTTGGCGTTGCTGTTTGTGGTTTTGTTTTCAGAACACGAAAGCGAAAACGCGAGCGAAAATAAAACAAGAAAAAGCGAAAGTTGTTTAATCATAAATATATTTCAAAAAATTTTCTAAAAATTTTTGCCGCTGTCAAGCATTATCGTAACCGGACCGTCGTTGACAAGTTCGACATCCATCATTGCCTGAAAACGCCCCGTTCCGACTTTGGAAATCTGCTTACGGGCTTCCAAAACGAAAAATTCATACAGACGGTTGGCTTCGACGGGCGCGGCAGCTTCGATAAATGACGGGCGGCGACCTTTCCGCGCATCGCCGTAAAGCGTAAATTGCGAAACGACCAGAAGTTCGCCCTCAATGTCCAAAAGCGAAAGATTCATTTTGCCGTCCGCGTCTTCAAAGATTCGCAAATTGAGCGTTTTTTCGAGCAAATACAACACTTCTTTTTCGGAATCCGTGCGCGAAACGCCCAAAAGAACCAGAATTCCTTTGCCGATCTCGCCAGTGATCTCTCCGTCAACCGTAACTTTTGCGCGTGAAACCCGCTGAACAACTGCTCTCATAAAGTGAAAATGTGAAAAAGGGCAAAAGTGAAAAAGTTTTAGCGATAATCAGGGTTTTCTCATAAAAATTATTTCATCGGAATTGCGGTTTTTATAAATTGCCTCCAACTTTAGTTGGAGGATTGCTTGAATTCCGAAAGCACGGCTTGAGCGAATATAAAAATTTATTAATCATCCTTTTTGCTTTAGCACCAATTGGGCTGAAGCCAACCGGATTTTTATTTTTATCAGAAATTCGGCTCAAGCCTGCGCTTTTGATTCAACTAACCTCCAACTAAAGTTGGAGGCAATTTATTTTTATGAGAAAACCCTGTAGCGATAATGAATTCAGCCAACTTTTCCACTTTTTAACCTTTCCACTTTTTAACTTTTATCCCTCGATGTAAACTTTTTCCATCACGACCTTTTCGAGCGGTTTATCGCGGTGATTGGTTTCGACTTCGGCAATCGCGTTGACAACTTCCTGCCCTTCGATGACTTTGCCGAATTTCGTATAGCTCGGCGGCAAAGGGTAATCAATGTGCATGATAAAAAACTGCGAACCGTTCGTATTCGCTCCGGCGTTTGCCATCGCCACTGTTCCGCGGTCATAACCGCCCTGATAAAGCGTCGAAGATTTGTTGATCTCGTCCTCGAATTTTCCGCCCCAAGCCGATTCGCCGCCGTAGCCTTCGCCCAAAGGATCGCCGCCCTGGATCATAAAGTTTTTGATAACGCGGTGAAAAATCACGCCGTCGTAATAGCCTTTTTCCGCCAAAAGCCGAAAATTTTCGGTTGTTTTCGGCGCGTCTTCTTCTAAAAGTTCAAATTTGATCGTACCCTTGTTCGTTTCTAAAACTGCAATTCTGTTTCCCATTAAAAATCTCCTTGTAAATGATAAAAACACAGATTACCACAAGCGAAGTTAAATAAAAATTCGCCTTAATCCGAGTTTAGAATAAATCTATCTATCGCTAGTGCAACACCGTTTTCGTCGTTACTCAAAGTCGTGTAAAAATCCTCGCGCTCGCGCAGTTCGGGCGCGGCGTTGCCCATCACGACAGGCGTTCCGGCAAAATCGAGCATTTCCAGATCGTTGAAATTATCGCCGCAAACCATCACGTTTTCGTGCGAAAACCCGTGCATCGCCGCCAGTTTTTCGACACTGATGCCTTTCGACGCGTCGGGCGGCAGAATGTCGAGCAACGTAAAATCCAGACGCGGATAGATCGTCGCTAAGATATTGACGGAATTTTGCAGTTCGTCCGCCAGAATTCTCTGCATTTCAAACATCGGCTGACAGCCGCCGGAAAACGAAACGTGAACAATTTCCGTCGTGCCGACGATCTCGCCGAGATTTTCAACGTGCCGCACGGATTCTTCCGCCTCGTCGCCATGCAGAGTTTCCGCCCACGCGATGTATTTTCTGAGCGGAATATTGTCTTCGGAAACAGTATCGAAAAGCAGAGTTCCTTGCCCGTGGGGATCGGCGGAAACCAATGCGTCGCCGCCGAACGCCTTTCCGACGCGCAGGATTTCGCGGACGGTTTCGTTATTGAGCAGGGAAAATTCGACGGTTTCCAGCGATTCGGCAAACTTTAAAAGCGCGCCGTTATGCGTCACGATCGGCGCGTTGAACCCGATCTCGAGCGCGACGGGACGCGCATCGCGGAAGCGTCTGCCGGTCGCGATCGTCACGAGAACGCCTTTTTCTTCCGCCTTGCGGATCGCCAGTTTATTTTCTTCAGAAATTTTGCCGCGCGAGTTGAGCAAAGTTCCGTCCAAATCGAGCGCGAGAAGTTTTATCATCTAAAAAATTTTAGCTTGATTCGCCAAAATGACAAAACCGCGCCAAAACTCAGCAATGCTCAGAACATAAATAGTTTAGTTTGAAATTAAATAAAAACGAAAAATTTAATTGCGAGATTATTTTTTATTAAATAATTGAGAAAAATATTGACAAGTGATTTACAGCGGGTGTATTATCGCCGTTATAACTTACCAAGCAGGTTTTCTTTTAAATTGCTCAGTCTGTTTCAAGCAATTTTCGTCATATTTTTTTTCAACTGTCTTTGATTTTAAAGTCGGACGCGTGTTCCGCCAAAATCATCGCTAACAAATTTATTATTTAGTTCCCGGCAGGGAGGATTATTTGTGGCAAAAGCGCAGGCAATCGCAGTAACCGGACAAGCCGTTTTAGGTCTTCTGGCTGACAATATCCCCAAATCGGAATTCGCCAACGCCCGATTTGAACTCTACCAAACTGCCAATTTCTCACTGTCGCCGATGGAAGAAGGGATTTCACTTTTTCTCTATCGTGTCGAAATAAATTCTGCGCTCAGAAATTTACCCATTAAAACAGGATTGGACGGAATTACCCGCCCGCCGCCGCTTCCTCTCGACTTGTACTATTTGCTCACGGTTTGGGCAAAAGATGCGGTCAAACAACAAAGAATTCTCGGCTGGGCAATGCGGACGCTCGAAGATTCGCCGATTTTATCAGCCGCCAGACTGAATCATTTCGGAACTGAAACGGATGTTTTTGCGCCGAATGAAAAGGTCGAGATAACTTTTAATTCACTTTCGCTTCAGGATTTGTCGAATCTCTGGAGCGCGTTTAAGGTCAGTTTGCCGATGTCTGTGGCTTATATCGCCAGAGTCGTCGGCATTGATTCGACAATCACAGCGGAAGATTTCGTGCCTGTTCAATCAAGAGAACTCGATTTCGCAAATATTAAATTGCCGGAAAAATAAAATGATGTAAAAAATATTATGTTCCGAATCACAAACATCGAAAAAATTTCTCTTGTCGCGCCGCTCGGACTGTGCTTTCACGACGCGGCGACCGGTGAAAGAGTGGTTGACGGGCTTTCGGTGTCGGTTTATCCCGCCGCGCAAACGATTTGGAAAAAAAGAACGGCGGCGCGTCCGAATCCATCGGGCGTGTATGTTCTGCACAAAGCCGACGGTTTGGGAGAATTTACGCGCGGCGCGGGCGATGCCGAATTTTGGGCAAACAACCCGCCGCAGAAATCATTTATTGCCGAAGTTTTTGATAACGAAAACCGCTTTCAGCCCTTTCAATTTTCGCTCAAACTTCCCGTCAAAGGAATTTTTCGATGGGAAAATATTCCGTCCGTTTCGCCGAATAAAAGCGCGCCGAGCATTCCGCTTTATTCTGCTCCGACGCGCAAAGTTTTGGGCGGAATGTCGGTGATTCGCGCCGAATTGCGGGAAACCAATGAAAAAGCGGCTTCGTTCGCCGTTTTGGAAGCGCACCGTAATTCCAATTTAATCGCGCGGGGAATTGCCGACCGCAACGGGCAAATCGTTTTGATGTTTCCCGCGCTTTCGCCGCCTTCGGATGCCACGCGAAATTCGTTGGCAGACCAAGAACCGAAGCTCGAATTAACGCTTAAATACGAACCTGAAGTTTTTCAAACTTCGCCGCCGCTTTCAACGGAAACGAGCGAAGAAGTTTTACCCGATTTACGACTCGTGCTGGCTCAGGCGAACGGAACGCTCTGGGCGAATGCCGGGAAAACCGAAATTTTTACAACCGCCGTTTTGAAAATCGGCAAGGAATTGATTTTGCGCTCGCGTGCGATGCCGATTCCTTCGCCTGAGCCGCCAGCCGAAACGGATTTTTCGTCTTATATGTTTGTTAGTCCGGCTGAATAAAGCCGATTGAAAAAGGAGAAAATGCAATGCCTGAATATCTTGCGCCCGGTGTTTATATCGAAGAAGTTTCGTATCGTTCCAAGTCCATCGAAGGCGTTGGGACAACCACGACGGGTTTTATCGGTCCGACGCGCTACGGACCGATAAATATAGAACCCGATGTGATTACGAGTCTTAGCGAGTTTGAGCGGGTTTATGGCGATAGCCAACAGTTTTCGTTCAGCGATAAGACTGAAAAAATGCACAATTATATGTGGCACGCCGCTCGTGCATTTTTTGAAGAAGGCGGCAAACGCCTTTACGTTTCGCGGACGTTTGCCGCCAATCAGCCCGACCCGGATCAAACGGGTTTTGATGACGGACGGGCGAATGCTTATCTGAACAGTTCCGGCGTTTCGCAAACCCAGCCGAATACGGGAAATTGGATTCGCGTCAGTGCACGTTTTCCCGGCGCGGCAGGGCGAATGCGCGTTTTTCTGAAGTTCAATGTCGGACAAAATATTCTGAGTAAAGATGAAAAAGGCGAACTTAAAACGGCGGGACTTTTTGAAAACGACATCGTTTTAATCAGCCGTGAACCCGCGCCGGTTACGCCGCCGCCTGCGACCCTGCCGTCAAATGAGATAGATATTTACACGGCGAAAACCGAACGCGACCAGCAATCAGGCAAATTGCTCTGGAAATTTGAAAAAATCGCGGGCGGGGCAAATTCAACCGTCAAATTGGAAGATTTAAAGGTTGATAAAAAAGAAGAAATTCGAATTGTTAAACTTTCCGTTACAACATTTGCGGTTGAAAATCCCGAAGCATTGCAGCAAACGTGGGACGGTTTGGCGATTGACCCAAGCCATAAGAGTTTCGGCACACCCGATTCGGTTTTTGCAAAATTTGAGGAAAATCCGGCAAGTCTTGGCGATGCACGCCGTTTGCCGATTGTGTTTGAACGCAAAACTCCGGCAAATTTAGCCAACGGCGCGGCAGTTTTGAATTTGTTAAAAGCGATAAAAAGCAAATCCAATAACAAATCAATCGAAGATAATCTCAAAAATCTCGGCTCGAACAACGAAGAACGAACAATCGAAATGCTGCTTGACGGCGGCAATGACGGAAAACGCCCGACGGCAACAAATTACGAAGGCAAACAAGACAACAAAGACCGTAAAACCGGCTTGAAAGCCTTTGAAGACATCGAAGATATTTCGATTGTCGCCGCGCCGGGATCAACATTTGATGATTCTGCAAATGCGCCGACGATAATCAATTTGCTGATTTCACACGCCGAACGAATGCGTTACCGGATTGCCGTTTTGGACAGCGAGGACGATCAGGCGATTGCCGAGGTGCGCGCAACGAAAGCGAAAATTGATTCCAAATACGCCGCGTTTTATTACCCTTGGATAAAAGTTCTCGACCCCGTTACGCAGCAGGAGATTCATCTGCCGCCGAGCGGTTTTGTGTCGGGAATTTATGCGCGGAACGATGTCGAACGCGCCGTTTACAAAGCTCCGGCAAACGAAGTCGTGCGGCTTGCCATCGGGTTTGAAAAAACTCTCAACAAAGCCCAGCAGGAAGTTTTAAATCCCGAAGGAATTAATTGTTTCCGCTTTTTCGAAGGTCGCGGTTTTCGTCTCTGGGGCGCACGCACGACGAGTTCCGATCCCGAATGGAAATATGTCAATCTGCGCCGTTATTTCGCCTATCTCGAACGCTCGATTGACCGCGGCACGCAGTGGGCGGTTTTCGAGCCGAACGGCGACGCGCTGTGGGCAAACGTGCGTCAGACGATTCAGGATTTTCTGTATAACGAATGGGTTTCGGGCGCACTTTTGGGCGAAAAACCCGATAAAGCGTATTTCGTCAAATGCGACCGTTCGACGATGACGCAGAACGATTTAGATAACGGTCGGCTGATTTGTCTGATCGGCGTGGCGGTCGTCAAACCTGCTGAATTTGTTATTTTCCGTATCGGTCAATGGACGGCGGACAGAAAAGTTTAAGGAATTTTTAAAGAGGAGGAAATATGGCAACTGAAAGAGCAAATCCGTATCCGCAGTTCAATTTTACGGTTAATTTAGGAGTGGGAATTCGCGCCGGATTTCAGGAATGCAGCAATATCGGGATGGAAATGACCGTCGTCGAATATCGCAACGGCAACGACCCGACTAACAACGTCCGCAAAATCACGGGATTAAATAAAGCGAGCGACGTTACACTGAAACGCGGCGCAATCGGCGTTTTGGATTTATACCAGTGGTTGGACGACATTCGTAACGGCACGTCGAACGGCGTTCGCAACGTGACGGTCAATTTGATGAGCGAGGATAAGACAAACACCACGCCGGTTTTGACGTGGCGATTGCTCAACGCCCGCATTATCAAATACGTCGGTGGACCGATGAACGCCAAAGGAACCGATATTGCGATGGAAGAACTGACGCTTTCTTACGAACGTCTGGAAATGGAATAAAAAAGTCTCAAGTTCCGAGTTTCAAGTTCCAAGTCGGATTCGTTTTTTTACCTGGAACTTGAAACTATCATCAAAAATGTTAGCGATAAATCAAAAAAATCGTCGTCTGCCGGGTTTTCGATTTGAGGCGCAAACACCTTCGCGTGAAGATGTTCTGCCGCGTATGGATGTCGCGCTTTTTGTCGGTTTCGCTTCAACGGGACCAATCGGCATTCCGGTCGCGGTCGAATCGGCACAGCAGTTTAAAACGATTTTCGGCAATGATTTACCGCTTGTTTGGGACGCGGAAAAAAGCGAAACGGTTTATGCCGTTCTCGCACCGACGGTGCGCGCATTTTTCCGCAACGGCGGCAAACGCTGTTGGATTCTTCGCACGGCAAGACTTCAGCCAAGCGCGGAAAAACCGCTCAACCGCGCTTGTAATAATTTTTTCCCGCTTTCGGGTTTGGCTTGCGTAAATCTTAAAGAAAATAAAATAGAAAATATTTCTCCCGCGTTTGCCCGCGCCCGCGCCCGGGGAAGCTGGTCAGATGATTTACAAATCGGCACGGCGATTCTTTCAAAATCTTTCAAATTATTGAATTGCGCTGGTTCTGAAGATGAAAAAATCGTTGCGTTGGAAATCGGCTTGCACGAAACCATTACAACGGGTGATTTGCTGCGACTGACGTTCAATGACAAAAATTTGACTTTGCTTTTAACCGTTGACGAATTCAAAACAGAAGAAATTGAATCGCCGCCGAAAGACCTGCCGACACCCGGAAAACGAACCGTCTTGTTCGGCTCGAAACACTTTGTTTGGGTGAAAAATTTGCCCGAACGGATTTTAGAAAAGAAATCACACGGTGTTTCGGTAAAAATGTGGACGCGGCAGAATAGTTTGGATTCGGCAGACGTTTCGCAAATGTTTCTGACCGAACGGACTGCCGAATTAATTGCCGAATTGCCGAAAGATTTTGAAGGCTCGCCGCCCGAAATTAAACTCGGTGAACCTTTGCGCGTCAAACTTAAATTTACCGATTCGGCGGAACTCGAAAATCTTACTACCGGCAGTTTATTAATTACTGAACTGGAGAAAACACAAATAGTGTCGCCGGAAACTGAAAAAGAAATTATCTTTTTGCAGGTTGAAACGGTCAGTTTCGGTAATTCCGAATCGCCCGCCGGTGCTGAAGTGCTTTGTCGGGCAATCGGTTGCCGGCGAAATATAGATCAGTCCGTTACTGCTCTGCGCGCCGAGCGTTTGTCGTTTGAATTTTGGGTGAAAAAAGATAAGCAATCCTTTACAAAGTTGACCGATGCGGCTTTTAACGCGGGTCACGAACGCTTTTGGGGAAATTTGCCGACCGATGAAGATTTATATCGGTTTTCGGATGAAATTGAAAAAAATGCGGCGGCGTGGACGCAAAACGCCGAATCCGTAAATTTTCCGCTGGCAGGCAATGGCGACCGTGAAAGTTTTTATTTCCCGCTGTTTGCGGCGGCTTTGCCCGAAAATTATCTCGGCGCGATTCCGCTTGAGGGAACAAAATTACAGCGCGACGGTTTGGAAGAGTTCGATGAAGAACTTTTTCTCGACCCACAATTGAAAAATACGGGTGCGGGAAATCTTCTTAATGAAGCGGAGTTTATTCGCTATTTGAGTCCGCGACCGCGCTCGCTTTGGGGAATTCATTCCGCGCTCGTCCCGGAAACGGTTTCAAAAATCGCGGTTGAAAGTTTGCCGGCAAATCCTTCTTACACCAACTATTCATTGGACGAATGCACGATTATTTCCGTGCCGGACGCGACTCATCGCGGTTGGTCGCACAAAAAGGATGAAGGACAAATTTTGTCGCCGCCGGTTTTCTCGCCGCCGATGCGCCCCGAATGGTGGCATTTTCAGGATTGCCGAAAACCCGATGTTAAAAAAATCAGCGAGCCGCTTTGGGGAAATTTTTTGGATTGCGGGATTCGTGTCATCGAAGCCCCGAAAAATCTGCGTGTCAAGGAAGAAAGCGTTTCATCGGGAAAATTTACGATTATTTGGAAATCCGACGAAACGGGTGAAGGTTTGGAATTCGTTCTGGAAGAATCAACCACACCGAAATTTGAATTTCCCCAAGAAATTTATCGCGGAAAAGAGAAGCGTTCCGAGGTTTCGGAACGCCGCGCAGGCATACTTTTTTATCGTGTTCGCGCCGAAATCGGGAAGAATTTCAGCGATTGGTCAATCGGATTGGCAGTCAAAATTCCGGCGGCTGAAAATTGGTCGGTAAATTCGGCAAAAGAATATAAATCGGACGTTTTGATTGCCGTTCAGCGCGCTTTACTGCGGATGTGCGCGGCGCGCGGCGATTTGTTTGCCGTGCTGAATATGCCCGAACATTTCGACGAAGCAGACACTTTCGCACACGTCTCAACACTCAAAACGACAAAAGGTTTGACGGCGAAGACTGAAGGCGTTGAGCCGTTCAGCGCAGATGAAACGCGTGTTTTGAGCTTTGGCGCAATGTATCATCCGTGGCTTTTGACGCACGAGGATGATTTTGAAGGCTTTCGGAATATTCCGCCGGACGGCGCAAATTGCGGTGTGATGGCGCGGCGTTCCGCCGAGCGCGGCGTTTGGATTGCCCCCGCCAACGAAAGATTACAAGGCGTTTTAGGTTTGGCGAAGGAAATCCGGCGCGAAAAATTTCTTGATTTTCAGGACAATTTAATTAATCTTGTCAGGCAAGAACCGCGCGGATTTTTGGTTTTGGATTCCGATACTTTGTCTTCCGACGCGGATTTGCGTTCGATAAATGTGCGGCGGCTTTTGAGCCTGCTTCGCCGTCTGGCGGTCAAACACGGCGCGGAATATGTCTTCGAGCCGAATAACGAACGTTTTCGCCGCCGGGTTCAGCGCGGATTTACTTCGCTTCTCGATTTAATGTTCGTGCGCGGCGCGTTTGCCGGAACGACTCCGGAAAACGCCTATCAAGTCGTGGTCAGCGAAACAGTCAACAATTTTCAAAGCGTCGAACAAGGACGCTTCATCGTCGAATTGCGCGTCGCGCCGTCGCTTCCGTTGAAATTCGTGACGGTTCGGCTGGTTAATTCGGGCGGGCGAAGCAATGTAATTGAAATATTTTGAAATTATGGCTGATGAAAAAGTAAATTATCCGTTTATGGCATTTAATTTTGCCGTCGAGATAAAGGTCGAAGGCATGGAGATGCAGATTTGCGATGCGGCTTTTGCCGAATGCGACGGGTTGGAAATGACGATGGATGTCAAGACGATTCGTGAAGGCGGAAATAACGGCAAGCAGATTCGTCTGACCGGTCCGATGAACTATTCTTCGCTGACGCTGAAACGCGGAATGACCGAAACCTTCGATTTGTGGAAATGGATTGAATTGATGCAGACGAATCCCGAAACGCGCGCCAATGCCGAAGTCGTGATTTTTACGAACGACAAAAATTCGGATGCCAAAAAAAAGGTTAAAGCAAAATTTATGTTGTCGGGCTGTATTCCGGTTAAGCTCAAAGCGCCGTCGCTTAATGCGAAAGACGGCGGCGTGGCAATCGAGGAATTACAGCTTGCATATGAGTCGCTGGAATTAAATACCGAATAACGAGAAAAGAAAATGCCTAAATCAGTTAATTTAGTGAAAGCCGAATTGCAGGAGATAGATTTATCAAATCAGGGAGCCGAGCCGAGCTTGAAAGTTCCGGTGCAGTTTAATCCCGAAACGTTGAAGGTTACGTTTTCCAACCAAATTCAAACGCCGGATAGCGGTTCGGGCGATCAGCGCGGCGGCGCGGCGCAGCAGTTTGTCGGCACGGGAACGACAAAACTTGCGCTTCAACTCTGGTTTGATGTAACCGTCGGGCTGGATAAAGAAAGTGTCAAAGATGTGCGAAAATTGACCGAAAAAATCGCCTATTTCATCACCCCGAAAAAAGACCCGAAAGACGAAAAAAAATATTTGCCGCCGGGGGTGCGTTTTATTTGGGGTTCGTTTCAGTTTGACGGAATTATGGAATCGCTCGAAGAATCTTTGGAGTTTTTTTCGAGCGAAGGAATTCCGCTCAGATCGAGTATGACAATCAATCTGACGCAGCAGAAAATCCAGTATGATTTTCCGAAAGAAATGCCGAAAAACACTCTCGGCACTAAACCGCTGACGCTGACGCGAAAGGGAGCAAATTTACCCGAAATGGCTTCAAAAGCGGGTAAAGGAAACAATTGGCAAGCCATCGCCGCCGCTAACGGTATCGAGAATCCGCGCCAACTGCGACCCGGATTGCTTCTCGATATGAACCCGAAAGACGGCGCGGCGGGCGGAATCGGCGGAAGCGTTCCGCTGTCGAACGAAACCGGCGCGCCGGTAAAATTTTCCGGGCAAGACCCGTTTGAATTGGAGTAAAACATAATGGCTGTTGTGATAAATGAATTTGAAGTAGTTCCCGAACCGCCGAAAAACGAAATTAAAGCGGCTAAAAAGACGAATGAAAAAGGTGGACAAAACCAACCGCCGACCGATTACGAACTAAAACAAATGCTGGAGCGTCGTTTGGAAAGAATGGAAAGAGTTTCAGCGCATTAAACCGATTTAGGATTTTAGATTGAGGATTTTAGAAATCCGCAATCCGCAATCCCGAATCCCGAATTCAAAAGATGCCTTTAGATTCGACAGGATTAAATAATTCGAGACCGACATTTTTTATTGACGGTCGGGAAGACGCTTCGCTGGTCGGCGGACTGACTTATCTTTTGATCGTCGAGCGAACGGACGGGCTTTATCGCTGTGAAGCAAAATTCGGAAACTGGGGAGCAAAAGATGATTCGACCGATTTTCTATATTTTGACCGCAAGATTCTGGATTTCGGCAAGGAATTTCAAATCAAGCTCGCGCAGGACGAGATTTTTAAAGGCAAAATCACCGCGCTCGAAGCCGATTTTCCCGAAGGAAAGCCGCCGGAAATAACGGTTTTGGCGGAAGACGCTTTGCAGAATTTGCGGATGACGCGGCGGACGCGCTCGTTTGAAGATTTGTCGGATGCCGATATTTTTCGCAAAATCGCGGGCGAATACGGTTTGACGGCAAACATTAACGCCGCCGGCGCGGCGCATAAATCGGTGGCGCAGGTTAATCAGAGCGATTTGGCTTTTATGCGCGAACGCGCGCGCACGGTTGATGCGGAAATTTGGATAAAAGATAAAGAGTTAAACGTCAAAACGCGCGCAAATCGCGGGCAGAAAAAGATTTCGCTGAAATACAAGGGGAATTTGCGCGAATTCAAAGTCATCGCCGATTTGGCAAATCAAAGGACGAGCGTAACGGTTTCGGGTTGGGATGTTTCGGGCAAAGAGGCAATCAAAAAAGAAGCAACCGATTCGGCGATTTCGAGCGAACTGGGCGGCGACGCGAGCGGCATCAGTATTTTGAAGGAAAAATTCGGCGTGCGCAAAGAATCAATCGTTCACGGCGTTCCGCTGAACAGCCAGGAAGCGCAGAGCAGCGCTGAAAGTTTTTTGAAAACGGCGGCGCGTCAATTCGTCGTCGGGCGCGGCACGGCGGAGCCGAACGCCAAACTGCGCGTTGGCGCGGTGGTCGAACTCGACGGACTCGGGAAATTGTTCAACGGCAAATATTACGTGGCGGAAATCGCGCATATTTTCGACAACAAAAAAGGTTTACGGACGGAATTTCGCGCCGAGCGATTGGGAATCGGCAAGACATAGTTCCAAGTTCCAAGTTCCAAATCGGAATTCGTTTTTAACCCGGAACTTGGAACTTGGAACCAAAAAAACATTATGTTTGAGACAACTGCGATAGAAACAATTGTAACGGAACGCATTCCATACGGTTTGGGCGGGCGTTGGTATGGCGTTTTTCCGGCTCTGGTAACGGACATCAAAGACCCGGACGGACAGGGCAGAGTGAAAATTTCGTTGCCGTGGTCGCCCGACACGGACGGTTCGAAATATGAAGCGTGGGCGCGTCTGGCAACGATGATGGGCGGAAACAATCGCGGAAGCTGGTTTGTGCCAGACGTGAACGACGAGGTTCTGGTCGCGTTTGAAGCGGGAAATCCGCGCCGCCCGTATATTGTCGGTTGTCTTTGGAACGGGCAGGACAAACCGCCCGCGAGTATGGACGGCGGCGGGAAAAATTACAAAAAAGTTCTGCGTTCGCGCAATGGCGTGCAGATTACGCTCGACGATTCCGAAGGGCAGGAAAAAATGATTCTCGAAACTCCGGGCGGACAGAAAATTACTTTGAAAGACGGTCCGGGCGCGGTCGAAATCGTGGACAGCAACGGCAATTCCGTGAAGCTCGAAACAAGCGGAATTACCGTTACGGCTTCGGCAAAAGTAACGATTAACGCTTCGCAGGTCGAGGTTTCCGCCGGAATGGTGACGGTCAATGCCGGAATATCGAAATTCAGCGGCGTTGTCCAAGCCGATACGGTCATCAGCAACAGCGTCATCAGCGCGTCATATACACCCGGCGCGGGAAATATTTGGTGAGGGATTTATGAGAGATTTTGTTCAATGGACAGCGCCGTCGCCTTTGTGGGAAGCCGCCATCGGGCAGCGTTCCGCCGTTTCGCGGCGCGCGGATTTAAGCCGCCCGAGTATTCTGCGGTTTGCGACCGATTCTTTTATGGACGATTTTATGCAAATGCTGGCAGCTGATCCGAAAAAACTCGACCAATACATCGCATTGCCCGAAACCTGGCGCGGAATTTCTTTGCCGCCCGAAAGTATTAAGCCGGTTCCCGCGTTTGCACAAAATTTTCAGCGTTTGGGGCTGGCGGCAAGAAGGAAAAAAGCAAAAGGCAATTTGCCGGCGCAAACAAGTAATCAAATCTCGCAATTCGAGGATAATCCGGCAGACGACAATCCGCTGAAACTTTACCAACCCGCGCATCAGCGGTTTTATTTGATTTCGGCGTGTTTGGTTTGCGAACGACCGGGTTTGCCCGATAAAGCAGTCAATAACGGGCGCGAAGAAAAGGTTTCGTTTGTCATTCGGCGGTTGTTTCCGAAGGGCGATCTGAAGATAGACGACCCGCTGCCGCCGCTCGATTCAACTTGGGAAGAACACGCTTTTGTATTGACCGAACAGGGCGGAAAATGGCGGCGCATCGAAAGTCTGAAGAAAAATTCTTTGGTTACGGGCGAAGAACAACTCCCGCTTTTTTCGGTAAATTTTACCGAGGACGACGGGCGCAAGCGAAAACTTTTCGCGGGCGTAATTCCGGCGGGAAAACGCGAGGCTTATATGGCGGCGGGCAAAGCTTCGACGAAAAATGGCGGCAATTCTTCCGAAACGGACTCCGCGCCGGATTCGAGAGTTTTGCTGATGCGTTCGATTTTCCGCGACCCGTGGAAAAGCCTTCTGCAAACCGCATCGCACGCGCAAATCGCGCTTGGCGAATCGAACACGGACAACTGGAATGATATTCAAGCGAGAAATGAGATTATCAAAACTTCGCGGGAACAGGTGCAAACGGTTTCGTGGCTGATTTTACTCGATTTTGCGAATTTTTTATCGGAAAATATGCCGCGTGTTTGGAGCCGTCTGAATAACGAAGCGGATTCACCGACGCTGAACGCGGCGGAAAATAATCTTGTGAATGTTATCGAAAACACGGCGTTGGCAAACGGTTTTGCGAATGATTTAGCTGTCTCCGGTGTTTATTCGGCAAATCAGGTCGGGCGTTCGTTGAAAGCGGCTTTGCTTGCCGTCAAACCGAAAACCGAAAATCCGCCGAAGAAAATCGAGAATAATCTCGAAGCGGTCGTCGTTTCCTACAACCGCGCCGAACCCGACCCGCTTTACCCGAATTTTTTGTTTCCGCTTGCCGATTTGAAATTTTCGCTGACGACGGTTTTAAGCGGTGCGGCGGTTTCGATAACGCCGACAAATTTTGCCGCGAACAATTTCGACGGCGAAAACCGCGTCAATGCAATCGCGCAGCTGGTTGAAGCCGCGCTGCCGCCGATGCCGCAAAATCAGCCGCCGCAGGCAACGCCGCTCGCCGCGCAAGCGCCGATGGATATGCGCGAAGGTTTTTACATCATCCGCTGTGTTTACGAGCGTCCGCTGTGCGGAACGATTGACCCGCCGGTTTTGAGCGAACCGACAAAACCGTTTCAAATCGCCGGATTTTTCGACCCCGACGCGCCGGCGCGTCCGATTCGGATTGCTTTGCCGATTGATACGACTCCGGCAGGGCTTCGGAAATTCAATAAAAACACGGCATTTATGATGTCCGACCTGCTTTGCGGACAGGTCAACCGGATGAAGGGCATCACGTTCGGCGATTTGATTCGCTCGGTTTTGCCGTTTCCTCTGCATAAGGATTTGAACGTTCCCGACGGCGGCGGATGTAAAAGCGGTGGGCTTTCAATCGGGATGATGTGTTCGCTTTCGATTCCGATAATCACGATTTGCGCATTGCTGATGCTGATGATTATCGTCAGTCTGCTCGATTTCATTTTCCGCTGGATGCCTTTTTTTATTACGTGTTTTCCGCTTCCGGGCTTGAAGGGTAAGAAATGAGTAACGCCGGAAAAATATTCGGGAAAGGAATCGGTTTTCCGCCGACAATCGGCGCGGACGGGCGCGTTGTTTGGTCGGAAGGCGAAGCGAATATCCGCGAGTCAATCAAGATAATATTGCTGACCGAATTGAACGAAAGATTGCGCCTTCCCGATTTCGGGGGCGGTTTGAACCGATTCTTGTTCGAGCCGAACACGGCGACCACGCGGCAGCTGATACGCGACCGAATTACGAAAGCACTGGCGCAATGGGAACCGCGCATCAGTGTCGAGTCGGTTTCGGTCGAGCCTGACCCGCAAGACCCGCAAGCCGCGATTGCGGCGATTCATTACACGCTTGTCGCTACGCAAGCGTCCGAACGCGTCAGTTTGAGCGTTACTTTGGGAGGTTCGTAGAAAGGTTTTGAATCCCGCCTTCAGGCGGCTTTTGATACTTGAATTTCGGCTCTTTGTTTTAACAAATGACTTGAATTATTAAATACGAATTGCCGCCTGAAGGCGGAACTCAAAACTTGAAACTTTAGGAAAAAAGATGCCATTGCAAATTCCAAAAATTGATGACCGGCGCTATCAGGATTTACTTGATGAAGCCTTGAACCGCATTCCGGTTCACAATCCCGAATGGACGAATTTTAACCGCAGCGATCCGGGTGTCACGCTGATCGAGCTTTTCGCGTTTATGACCGAAAGTTTGCTGTATCGCGCTAATCTCATACCCGAACGCAATCGCTTGAAATTCTTACAACTTCTCGGCATTCCGTTAAATTCGGCGACTTCGGCGCGCGGCATCGTAACTTTTTTGAACGAACGCGGATTGCCGAAAACAATTACGCTCGATTCGGGGTTGGAAATCAGCGCGGGCGAAGTTCCGTTTCGAACAACGCGCGGTTTGGACGTTTTGCCGATTGAAGGAAAGGTTTATTTCAAACGTCCGGTTAAAAACGAAGAAACCGAAATTTTGGATTATTACCGACAGCTTTACGCCTCGTTTCAGGACGGGGAACTGGCAGACGACGTAGAATTAAAACTTTATGAAACGGCGTTGCTCGACGGCTCAAACGACAAAGGCGTGTCGTTAGGCGACGATACGATTGATAATTCGATTTGGATTGCGCTGCTGGCAGGAGAAAATGAAGACCCGAAAAAAGTCAGGGAAGAAATCGCCAATAAAACTTTGAGTTTGGGAATCGTCCCGTCGCTTGATGAAACAACGATGGTTTTAACGGCTGGCGGACAGCAGGCGAACAAGGAAAATTCTTCGTGGCTGAATTACGAAATTCCGAAAATGCCTGCCGATAACAGACTATTCGGCGACCGCCAACCCGAATATAAACCGCTCAACGCCAACGCGCTCAACGATCTTCTTCAAGAACCCGGAATTATCGAAATAACTCTGCCGTCGAAAGCGGAATTGGAATTTTGGGAAAATCTCGAACCGCTCGAACTCGGCGCGGACGATTTTCCGCCGACGCTCGAAGACACCAAACTCAATGAACGTTTGATAACGTGGCTCAGAATCCGCGCGGCGGCGACAGCGGTAAAAATTCGCTTTTTGTGGATTGGAATAAATGCGGCAAACGTTTCACAGCGCACGAAGGTTTCAAATGAAGTTTTAGGAACAGGCAATGGCGAACCCGACCAGATTTTGAAAATTTCGCGTCCGCCGGTTGTTCCGCGTTCCGTCAGACTTTTCGTTTCAAACGGTGAATTGACGGAAGAATGGACGGAAATTGACGACCTTCTCGCCGCCGGTTCGGAAGTCGCCAAGCCCGCTTTGCGCCAGCCGCCGGGTGCGAAAACGGGTAAACCGAAAAGCGCGAAGGTTTTTACGATTAATAATGAATCGGGCGAAATCAGCTTTGGCAACGGCGAATATGGACAGCGTCCGCCGCTCAACGCACGCATCAGCGTTTCTTACGATTACGGCGCGGGGTTGGCGGGAAATGTCGGTGTCGGAGCAATCAAAACGAGCGCGGTTTTGCCCGCCGGTTTGAAGGTCTTAAATCCGGTTCGGACGTGGGGCGGCGCAGATTCGGAAAACGTTCTCGACGGTGAACGGCAGATAAAAAGTTATCTTCGGCATCACGAAAGACTCGTGACGGCGCAGGATTTTAAAACCGTCGTCTTGCGAACGCCGGGAGTTTTAATCGGGCGCGTCGAAGTTATCCCGACCTTTAATCCCGATTTTTCGCCGAACGAACCGGGCGACGCGCCCGGCGCGGTAACGGTTTTGGTGATCCCGAAATACGATGCGAAACAGCCCGACGCGCCCGTGCCGGACAGATTTTTTCTCGACACTATTTGCCGCTATCTGGACGAACGCCGTTTGATTACGACCGAAGTGTTTCTGCGCGGCGCGGTTTATAAACCGATCTGGATTTCGGTCGGCATCAATGTTGTCGCCGAA
This sequence comes from Pyrinomonadaceae bacterium, assembly GCA_022843305.1. GTDB lineage: Bacteria > Acidobacteriota > Blastocatellia > Pyrinomonadales > Pyrinomonadaceae > JAFDVJ01. The sequence goes on from JALHNX010000001.1 coordinate 45,532, forward strand.
AAATCCGTCGCCGAAGTCCGCGAAGCCGTTAAAAAATCGCTGCTCGAATTTCTCGCGCCGCTCGACCCGAAATTTGATCTTTTGGGCGAGCCGAGCGTTGAAAAAACGAACGGCTGGCGGCTTCGCAAACCCGTCACGGCAAAAGAATTGTTGGCGGTCGCCAGCCGCGTTTCGGGCGTGATGTTCGTCAACGACGTATTGCTTGCCGAAGGCGCAAACGCGGCGGGCGAACAGGTGGCGATGAACGGTTTGGAACTTCCGCGGGTGATGGGAATTTCGGTTTCCGTCGGCGACGCGCTGCCGGTTTCTTCGCTGCGCGGAACTTCGACCGAAACCGGCGGAACGGCGAAACCGCGAAAAATCGTTCCCGTTCCGGTTATTCCCGAAAATTGTTGAACTTATGGATGTTAACGGCACAAAATTTCATCTTCTGCTGACCCGCGACGATTGGGCAGACTCGACATCGGGGAAGAATGGTGAAACTTTGCGCGATATTTGGAAACGCGAAACCGACCCGGAACAAAAATTCGATTGGGACGAAAATGCGAATGAAATCACGCTTCAAAAGCAGATCTTTAAATTCACGGCTTCGCCGAAAGACGAAAAGCCGACGCTCGAAAACCGGCGCGGCGCGGCGCGCGACCGTTACGGAAATTGGTATTGGATTGACGCGAGCAGCTCGAAAATCAAGGTTTTATCAATCGGTTCAAACAATGTTTCGGACTTTTATCCTTCAAAATCAAACGAATCGGAAGAAATAAAACAAGGCGATTTTCAGCCGGTTGAAAAAGCCGTCCAAACGCCTGTTTCGCTTAGCGGGCTTGCCGTCACGATTGATCATTTTCTGGTTGTCGGAATGAATCAGCCAGCCGGATTATTGATCTTCGATTTATTCGCGGGCGGCGAACCGCGCCGTGTTTTATGGCGAAACGAAACGGCTTTTGCGCCGTTTGAAATGGCGGCGCGGCGGTGCGGCGGAGTTTTTATTTTAGACCGCGAACACAAACGTTATTGGACGCTTGATCGAAGTTTTAACGCGATTGGCGAAGGCATTTCGGAAACCGAAAAAACAGCCGAAGACTTTCAGCCGGTTGATGAAAACATAGAACGTAACATTCAGCAAAAACCGGCGGTTGAAGATTATTATTCAAAATTGACGGAATTGAATGACCCGATTTCGATTGAAGCCTTGCCGGACGACACGGTTTTGATTCTCGATTTACCGCCGGAAACTGAAGATTTTTCAACTGTTTACCGGTATTATCGCGGTCGTCTGCTCGACATATTGGAAACAAAAAGCATTTTGTCGAAGGTAGCTGAAACGAAGGACAAAATTTCGTCGCCGCCGAAAAGATTCCGGCTTCGCGGATTTGATTTTGCTTTTCTCGATGCCGACGAAAACGACAAAAACGACCGTCTTTTTATCGTTTCGGAAGACGGCAATCAGGCTTTTCCGTTTAATCTTATTTGCCTCGGAAATTCGGAGATTTTTACCTCTCCGCCGTTGCCGTCCGTGGTCGCGGCGAAGAAATTTGAATTACAAGCGGTTGCCGAATATTTTCCGATGCGGTTGTTCGGCGGCAAAAATTTTACGGTGGCGGGCGATAAAATATATTACGATTTCGGCGAGCGTTGGCTGCCTTTGACAAAACAAAACCGTCCGGGATTTGAAATTGCCGGAACGCTTGAAACCCGGATTTTTGACGGCAAAGAACCGAATTGCATCTGGCATCGCCTTTTGCTTGACGGCTGTGTGCCGCCCGAAACGAAAATCGAAGTTGAAAGCCGGACTGCTGAAAGTAAAGAAGATTTGCCGTTAATCGGCTGGCAGAAAGAACCGAATCTTTATCTGCGCGGGAACGGTTCGGAACTGCCGTTTGCGGGCGGCAGAACTTCAAAGGAAAAAGGCAATGGAACGTGGGAGGTTTTACTTCAGCGCGCCAAAAATCGTTATTTGCAATTGCGCCTCGTTTTTTCGGGAAACGGACAGCGTTCGCCGCGCATTTCGGCGTTGCGCGTATATTATCCGCGATTTTCTTATCTGAACAATTATTTGCCCGCGATTTACCGCGACGACGAACAATCGGCGTTTTTCCTCGACCGATTCTTAGCGAATTTTGAGGGATTTTACACCACGATTGAAGACCGCATCGCGGCGGCGCAGATGTTGTTTGATGTGCGAAGCGCACCGCCCGACGCGCTCGAATGGCTGGCGGATTGGCTTGGGGCGGCACTCGATCCGGCTTGGACGGAAGAAAAAAGACGGCTTTTTATCAGCCGCGCAGTTGATTTTTTCCAATATCGCGGCACGATGCGCGGACTGCGGATCGCTTTGCGGCTGGCACTCGATAATTGCGCGGACGAAAGCATTTTCGAGCCGCCGACAGCGGAACAAAAACGCCGCGATCCGGTCAGAATTATCGAGCGTTTTCAAACGCGCCGCACGCCCGAAATCATTCCGCCGGACAGAATCTCGAATCTAAATCTGCCGCGAGTTATTGACCGAACCAAAAAATGGCAGCCCGATCAGGGCGCGGACGTTTTAGACCGGCGATACCGCGAAAAATTTACGAATAAGCCGAATCTGAAATTCCCGCTAATTCGCCCGAATGATGCGAACGAAGCGGTGATCTGGGAGCAATTTGCGCTTGAAGCATTGGGTTTTATTCCTTCCGCATCGGCGGTAGCGGAGCAAAAAATCTGGCAATCGTTTTTGGGCGATGAATATCAAAACAGCCTGACATTGCTTAATCAATCGCATAAAACCGACTATCGGAATTTTGAAGAGATTTTTCTGCCGCGCGGGACGGAAACCAATGCCGGCTTACAAACCGATTGGAAGAAATTTGCCGTAAAAACTGCGAATTCCGGTCGTCAAAGAAAACTCTGGCAGGATTTTCTGGCGCGGCGTTATCGTCGAATCGGGCAAATGAACGAATTTTACGGGACAAACTGGAGTTCGTTCGAGTATGTTTCGCTATTTGACCGGATGCCGTTTTTTGAAAAACCGGCGGCGGATTGGCTGCAATTTGAAGGCGTGGTTTTGCCGATGCACCGCACGGCGCATCGTTTTACGGTAATGATTCCGGCGCTTTTGAACGGCGGAAAAACCGAAAGCATCGAACAGCAAAACCGCAAACTCGAACTTGTGAAGCGCGTCGTTGCGCTGGAAAAACCCGCGCACACGGTTTTCGATTTCAGATTTTACTGGAATTTATTCAGGCTCGACGAAGCTCGTCTGGGTTTGGACACTTTGCTCGGTTTGGGAAGCCGCGATCCGCAGCTAAATCCCGAGCTGATAATCGGGCATAGTTTTATCGGCGAAAGCCGACTTGGCGCGGAACAACCCGAAAAATATTCGGAACGCTACGTTTTAGGAAATGAGTTTTTGGAAAAAAAATAAACAGGATGGAATGCTATGGGCTGCTTTAATAAAGTTTCAACCGTTACGGCAAACAGTGATTTGGATTTCACCAAGCACGTCAATTACACGTCGGGAATGATATTGGGGGTTGACGATTTCACGCAGGAATTTGCCTATCTCGCGGGGCGCGACCGCTGGCTGGCACGCGATGCGTTGGGTTTCGGAACGGTTTCGGGACTCAAAGTGGAGGTTGACAAAGACGGCGGCAAAGGTGCGCGGGTGATGGTTTTGCCGGGGGTCGCAATCAGCCCGCGCGGGCAGTTTATTTGCGTTTCGTCGGCGCAATGCGCGTTTTTAAATGAATGGATCGCGGCAAATGATAAGGAATTGAAAGATTGGCTGAAAACCGGAAATGTTGCCAGTCCGCCGGTAACTTCGCCGCCCGTTGCCGATGAAGTAACGCTTTACGTTGTGCTTTGCTACCGCGATTGTCCGGTTGATAACGTGCCGATTCCGGGCGAACCCTGCCGCAGCGAAGAGGAATTAACCGCGCCTTCGCGCATCAAGGATGATTTTTCGCTCGAACTGCGTTTTAAAGCACCGAACCAGTCCGAAGAAGAAAAAGTCCGTGAATACGTCGAATGGCTCAAGGAGATTAAAATCGTCGAAACAGGCAATTCGACAAAGATTGACGAATTCGTCGAAGCCGTTCGGCGCGAATGGCTGGCACCTTCCAGTCCGCCGGTAACTTCGCCGCCGCCGGTTTTGCAAATCAACGCCGAAGACATTTGCGATTATATGCGGACGGCGTTTCGGCTTTGGGTAACGGAATTGAGAAACGTTTTGAGCGGAAGAAAAACCGGCTGTTCACAAGCGATGTCGGGCGGCGCAGATTTTGAAGATTGTGTTTTGTTGGCAGAACTGCGCGTTCCGCTCGTTTCGGTTTCGACCGGATTCAAGGTCAGCGATTCCGAAGACGTTACGATAAATGAAGAAAAACGCCCGTTTTTACTGCATTTGCGAATGCTTCAGGAATGGATGCTGTGCAATTTTTCGCACATTTCGGGAACGACTCCGCCCATTACAAGCCCGCCTTTGACTCTTTCGCTGGACGATTTGAGCGATGTTAAATTTTTAACCCAACCTGCCGACGGGCAGGCACTGATATTTGACGGCACACAATGGGTCAATAAAAAGCCCGAAACGGGCGGCGGCGGCGGCGGCGTAACGAAGCACAGCGATTTGACCGGTCTGAATGCTGACGACCACAAGCAGTATCTGTTGATAAACGGGACGCGGGCAATGTCTGACCATCTGAATTTAGGCGGAAAACAGATTAATAAATTAGCCGCCGCAACCGGAGATGATCAGGCGGTGGTTTTCCAACAGGCAATTAAGAACGGTGATGCGGCAAAAGGAGATTTAGCCGAAACTTACCCGAATCCGAAAGTTGCCGGGTTGCAGGGATTTCCGGTTTCACCGACGAAGCCGCAGCCGGATAATATTTTAGTCTTTAAGGACGACGTGTGGACTCCGCAAAGACCGGAACACGAAATTATTTTACCCTTAGCGACAATAACCAGAGTCGGGGCTGAACTGAATGTTTTTGAAATTTGGTTTAACATTGATGCTCTCAATAATTTAGCCGAAATCGAAAAATTAACCGATAAACAGGTGTCTGTCGTCGGCGAGGATGAAAATAAAGTGATTGATGCCGCGCACCCCGAAGCTTTTCTTACACAGATTCCGTTTGCGCCTCAAAACGGTATTGTCAGAACTAACAGAAACGTTTTTAGAGTGACGTTGCGAAAGGAATTTCCGTTCATGCGTTTTAGGTTTAACCTGATCCAAACAGATGTCACCGTGAACGGTGCGCTCGTTGGTAAATTGGACAAATACGCGGCTGATTCAAATATAAAATTTCCGGCTCATTCACTCGATAGAAAAGGCGTTGTCACAATATTTGTCCGCGGTCGCTGATTTAACCGCGATGGTAAAAGCAAATGATTAAGGAGTCATAAAAATGAGCGTTAAACTTCAACAACCGATTACGAACGGCGGATTGCAGAACACGAATTTTTTTAACGGGCGGCTGGTTACCGGCGCGGATCTGACACGCGAACAATCCGCCCGCCGCGAATCCGTCAACCGGCTTGGTCGGGCGGTTGGCGAAGGTATCGCCGAGGGTTTGAAAGTCGGGATAGTTCTGAACCCGGAAAATAATCCGATTGTCGCCGTCAGTGCCGGAACGGCGGTCAATCGCTGTGGACAAGTTCTTTGTTTATCGGAAGATACAAACGTCAATCTGCTTCAAAGATTGGGAACAGTCGAGCAGGAATCGAATGTTTTCTCGAACTGTCATCCGCTTGCGGGCGGAACTTACGCGGCGGGGTTCGGTTTGTATCTTCTGGTTTTGTCGCCGATTTTTACCAAACAGGGAAACGCGCCGACCGGCGGACTCAAAAATTCTTTCGCGGTTTGCAGCTCGGATGTCATTTTGGAAGCCGCCCAGTTTCGTCTTTTGCCGGTTGATTATTTTCTTGCCCAACAGGTTTTGCCCGGTAGTAAAATGCTGAGAAATTATATTGCTTACCGCTGTTTCGGAACTAATGAAACGCAGGAGATTTTTCAAAATCCGCTGGAATTCGAGCAAAAACAATACGGGTTGCTTGATGAGATGCGCGGAAAAACGCTTTCCGACTCGGATGTGCCGCTGGCAATTATAAGTCGGACTGCAAATGGTTTGGAATTTGTCGAAATGTGGGCTGTGAGACGGCGTTTGACGGCGAAAACCGACGAAAATTGGACGCAGCTTCTCGATGATCGCAAAATAAGCGAAACCGAAGCGATGATCAAGCAGTTTGCCCTGCAAATTAAGGATTCAAACGCGGACAAAAACGACTTTCGGGAAATTAAAGCGGCGGATTATTTTGAATTTCTGCCGCCCGTCGGAATGCTCCCGCTGGCAACTTCGCTTTCGCCTTTCGGGTTTGATTTGGAAGTTTTCTTCGGCGGGAAACATTTAGACGACATAGCGATGCTCGATGCCGAAAACCTGCGACCCTTGCTGCGCGAAGCCGTGTCCTACGAACCGATCAGGACAAAGTCGGACGAAAAAATTCAGCTTTATTTGATCAGGGAAAATTTTACGGCGGTGCAAGCCAAAAAGTTAAAACAAATGACGGTCGTTTTTGCAAAACGCGGTCTGCCCTATTACGGGACGGCGCGGTTTGATTTTGCGCGTTGGAATTTGAGCCGTTTTGTTTAAGGAAAGGGAAAATAAAAAATAGGAGTAACAGAAAATGTCGAATGGAAAAATGTTGTCACGCGATTTCGGAGGCTTAACGCCGTCTGAAAATTTAAGGGAATTAGACAAATTAAAGAAAATAATCGAATTAGAACCGGACATTACCGATGATCTTGAATTGATTTTTAAGAAAAAAGGACGTGTGCTGCCGGATATTTTTAAACCGCCGCCGGTTTTTGAAATTCCGCCCAAAACCGTGTTTCCGTTTGACCCGTTTAAACCGCCGCCGCCGCAACCCCAGCCGCCCGCGCCGACAACGCCCGAAATTGATACGAAATTACAGTTGCTGCTCAACGCGATTCCCATCGCCCATCCGGGCAATATCATCACGAGCGAGTATCACAACGCTTTGCGTGATGCCGTGCGGGCGTTGGCAAGCCGTATCGGGCTGAACGTCAATCCGGCGGCGGAATACAGGATTTTGACATTTGCCCCGAATTTTTTGCCCGTTGTTCCTCCTAGCCCGAATGTTGTCATGCTGGCGTGGGATATTAAATTGAATCGGGCAGGAATACCCGCTACACAAACCGGCGCCAACAGTCCGGTTAGCGGCGGGATGATCGTTCAACTGCCGGACGGCGCAACAATTTTTCAGATGATCGTTCGCGGCAAACGATTAGGAACAGCCGCACCTAATCCGAAAACTTTTGCGGTCGCCTTGAAACGTCTGAAATTCGGAAAAGAAGAAACTCAGCAAATTTTGACAGGGATGGATTTGAGCGCGGTCAAAGACGGAGTATTTGAAGAAAAAGGGAGCGTTAAACTTTCCGATGAAGAAGCCAGTTCATCAAACGACGTGATTGGCGGTATTACGGTTGCCGACCGCAAAATCGTTAATAACGAAAAGTGGAACTATCTTGTAACCGCCGATTGGCAAGGCTCGACGGAAGCCTCGGCAAAGTTTGAAATCAATTCGGTTCAAATAGTTTGCAAGGTTTAATTGGGATGTAATGGAATATTGGCGCGAAAATCTTTCGGTGATTTCAAAATTGAAGATTGCCGAAAATCAAACCGAGGCTTTAGCGGCGCGGCTTTATTTCGAGCGGCTTTTTAGTGCCGCGAATTTTCATCCGCCGGAAATTTCGCAAAAGGCGATTGTTTGCATCAAAAAAATAAACGCGCCGCCGATTAAAAACAACCGTTTTATCAGTTCGGCGGTTGAATGGGAAAACGGCGTTCGCGCCGAAGTCGAAAAACTTTTTCGCCGCGCTTTGCGACCAATCCGCGACACCGTTCCGGCGCAAGCCGAAAGTATTGTTTTTGAGGACAAATCGGAAATGCTGGCGTGTCTGGCGCGGGATTGGAAGCGCGGTATCCTGATTGAAAATTGGTGGTGGCGCGGTCTTTTCCCGAAACTTTTTCGGGCGCAGACGGTCGCGGAAATCTGGCTCGATGCGGCGGAATTTGCGCCTGCCGCGCTGCAAATCTTATCGAAAAATAACGATGCGAAAGATTTTGTCAAAAAACTTCAGCCGCTCGAAACAATTGTGCTGTTAAAGAAAATAATTCGGATTTTCGGGCTGAACAAATTGGAAAAAGCGTTATTTGAAGCGATTGAGGAAAAAGTCGGATTTGATGCTGCAAAGTTAATAAAAGCGGACGAAAACGTGGGTTTTCAAACCGATAAAAACATATTGATTTCAACCGAAACCGATTCATTCTTCATTAACCCGCTTCACGGGCTGAAAACTGCGGATTTAAGTTTTGAAGGGCGTTGTTTGTTGGAAACGGCTTTGCTTTTGGCGCGTTCTCCGCGAATTGCGCGGTCGCCGGAATTTGCCGAACGCGTAAAAATTAACCGGATAAAAAATGAATTTCGGAAATTTGCCGCGGGCGGAAAGTCTGAAAGGAGAATTGAAAAAAATAAGCGGTTTGAAAAGAGCGAATTTCAAACAAATCAACCGAAGCGGGCAAAAAACGAACCGGGATTTATCAAACCCAAAATAAAAACTTCTGAAAATCCGCAAATCGAATCTAAAAAATTGCCCGAATCAACGGATAAATCGTCAATCAAAACAAAAAAAATCGGATTTGAAACTGCCGAGCCTGAAAAGGAAGTTAAAAAAAACGAGCGGAAATTAAAAGGAAAACGGGAAAAATTTAACAAAACAAAAGCCGCGAAACAGATTGGTGAAAACTTTTTCGAGGATTTTGAATCAGCGGTTGAGTTTAGTTTTCAAACCCGGTTCGGCGGAGTTTTTTATCTTCTCAATTTAGGTTTGTTTTTGGGGCTTTACCGTGATTTTACCGAGTCTTTAGAAACCGAAATAAACTTGAACATTTGGGATTTTACCGCGCTTTTGGGTTTTGAATTTTTAGGCGAACAAATTAAAACAGACGCAGTTTGGGATTTTTTAAAACTTGTGGCGGAGCGTGAAAACGACGATGAATTCGGACGTGAATTTGATCAGGTTCAGGATTGGCGAATGCCGCCGGAATGGCTTGAAACCTTCCCGAAAAATCGAAAATGGATTTGCGGGAAAAACGGCGGACGGCTGATTATCCGGCATCCCGAAGGATTTAATACGGTTGACATTTTGCGGCGCGGAGATTTTGAAACTCAACTCGCAAACGAGCTGGAAAATTATCAAAAATATTATTCTGAAATCGAAAAAACGGGTAGAAAACATTGGCGGGAAATTAAATCGAAAAAATGGCTGAAAAATCTTGCCGAATATATGCAAAAGCGTTTATTTCTTGCGCTGAATCTGAAGAATTTCGAGGAATTGAACACAATTTTATTCGAGCGCAAAGCATCGGTTTTGTTATCGGCGACGCAGCTTGAGATTACTTTCAGTCTGACGGATTTGCCGATTGAAATCCGTCTTGCCGGCATTGACCGCAATCCGGGCTGGATTCCGGCGGCGGGAAAATTCGTTTATTTTCATTTCGTTTGAACGAAAAGTTGATTTTATAAAAAATGCTGTTGCTAAAAAAACAAAAGAAGAATTCGGATGGAAAAAGTTTTGCGAATGCCGAAACAAATTCGGAAATGCGCGAACCGTTTGCAGACGTTCCGCAAAACGCGGCGCGGCATTTCGATTTGTATTTTTTGGCGGCGGCGGCGCAGCTGACAAGGCGATTGATGGCGATTTTCGGCACACGAGAAGCGATATTTGCCGAATTTCCTTTTTTGCAGGCATATGACGAACGCCTGGCGGGACGCGAACCCGACGATCTGGCAGACGAAAAGGCTTCGGATTGGTGGCGGAAAAATCTGCTCGCGTGGGAAAAAAACTGCGAAACGCATCTGCCGCTGCGCGATTTGCGCGAAAAATTCGATCTCGATTTTTCAAATATTATTTTGCTGGTCAGCCTCGGTCTAATCGAGGAAGATGCCCGATTCGGCGCGATTTTTGAAGCACTGAACGAGTTTTCGACCGAAAAACGTTTGACTTACGGAACGCTCAATTTTTGGCAAAAGGAAGAAAATAATGAAAAATCGGCGCAAACTGAGGTTTCCGAACTGCTGAATTTAGGATTGATTCAATTCGGAAACACCGAACACCCGCGTTCCGAATGGACAATCGCGGTCGCGCCGCTTTTGTGGGATGTTTTGCGCGGCGAACAGCGGTTTTTGCAGTCCGACTGGCTGAAATTTACGGCTTCTGAAAATTTGATCGCGGCGGAAGATTTGATAATTTCCGAAAATCTGAAACAGGAAATCGCCGTTTTGCCGGAACTTTTCGAGCGCGGTGCGATTCAAACCGTGATCGTTCGGGGCGCACATCGCAACAGCCGCAAAACGATTCTTGGCGCACTGGCGAAATCGCTCGGGTTGGGTTTGCTTGAAATAAAAAATACCGAGATAAAAAATGACGAACGTTGGAGAATAATCAATACTTTAGCCGTTTTATTTCGGGCGATGCCGGTTTTTTCATTGGAAGCCGCGCCGGGCGAAACGGTCGAATTTCCGCCGCTTCCCGGTTCGGTCAAAGCCCTTGGAATAACGCTCGGAAAACAAGGCGGAATCGGCGGCGAAGCGGTCGAAAAAGCCGTTACTTTGACCGTCAATTTACCCGAAGAAAACGAACGGCGCGCACATTGGCGCGATTGTCTGGGCGAAACGGAATCGGACGAAATTAACGAAATCAGCGAGCGTTTTCGGCTTTCGGGCGGAAATATCCGCCGCGCCGCAAAACTTGCCGCGTCATATTCGGCTTTGGCAAACCGTCAGAAAGTTTCATTACCGGATGTTCAGCAAGCGGCACGCGCGCTTAACCGGCAGGCGCTTGACACGTTGGCGATTTATCTCGAACCGCTCGACGCGGACTGGAGTTTTTTGGCGGTCAGAGAAGAAACTTTGAGCGATTTGCGCCAGCTCGAAGGACGTTGCCGGATTCGTGAAAATCTGCGAAATTATGTCGGGAAAGGCTTGCGCGGACAGCTTCAGACAGGCGTTCGCGCCCTTTTCAACGGCGGCAGCGGGACGGGCAAAACCTTTGCGGCGCGTCTGCTTGCCGCCGCTTTGCAAAAGGATATTTACCGGCTCGATCTTTCGACGATTGTTAATAAATACATCGGCGAAACCGAAAAAAATCTGGCGCGGGTATTTGCGTTTGTCGAAGAACTGGACGTGATTTTACTGCTCGACGAAGGCGACGCATTACTCACACAGCGCACCGGCGTAACGAGCGCGAACGATCGTTACGCAAATCTCGAAACCAATTATTTACTGCAAAGGCTCGAATCGTTTGAAGGAATTTTGATCGTTACGACCAACGCCGGCGACCGCATTGACACGGCATTTCAGCGGCGGATGGACACGGTTATCGAATTTGCCGCGCCCGAAGCCGCCGAGCGAAGACAAATCTGGCAGCTTCATCTGCCGGAAAATCACGGTATTTCCGATGTTTTTTCGGAAGAAATTATCCAACGATGTCAATTGACGGGCGGACAAATCCGCAATGTCGCCCTGCACGCGGCATCGCTCGCGCTCGGTGAGAAAAAATCTTTGAGTGCCGTCCATATCGAATCGGCGGTGCGCCGCGAATACCGGAAAATCGGCGCAATTTGCCCGCTGCGCGAGAAAACCGAAAATTTTTCAAATACCGACCGGTGGTAAAAAAGAATGTCCGTTGCCGTTCGCACAAAACGCGTTACCCCAAAGCCTGCAAATCCGCAGCTTGACCCGCGTTTTAAAAATGTCAGGAATAAAGTCGGGCAAAAAGCGGCGCAGTTAAAAAAACACCCGCCCGCAAAATTAAAAGCAAACGAAGCCGCCAAAGCCGCGAAAGGTCCGCCGAACCAAATAAAGGCAGCCGCCCGGGAAAAACAAGCCGATTTGATGAAGGACGCGGAAGCCGGAAAAGTTCAGCCTGACAGCTTCAAAGCTCTGCTTTTGGCTGAAATCGAAAAGGTTATGCCCAAAAAACTTGATGACGCGGACAAGTTTATGGAAGGCGGTAAAGAGGAGCAAATGAAAGGCTCTGTTTCGGGCAAGGTTAACGAGCAGAAAGGCAATGCCGAAAAGCAAATTAAAACTACTGCCAAAGCCCCGCCGAACACGGCGGGCATCAAGGAAAAAGAAGAGGAAAAAATTCCACCCGATCCGGCAACTCCGACTCCGACGATGAATGCCGCTGAAGGAATGCCCGTTCCGCGAACCGAAGCGGAAGTTTCGCAGGCACAAAGCAAGCGCGATGCCGACCAGCAATTTAAGGACGCGCAAATCACCACCCCGCAGTTAAAAAAAGCAAAAGACCCGCGTTTTACCGCCGTTTTGGATGCTAAAAAAGAAGTTGAAACCGTCGCTGACGCTTCGCCCGCTAAATACCGCGCCAAGGAAAAAATTCTTCTCGCCCAAACTTCCGCCAAAGTTCAAAGCGATAGCCGCCGCGGTCTGACCGCGTTTGTATCGGTAAAAATAAAATCCGGCGCGGCGGTCAAATCGCGCCAACTCGCCGCCAAAGCCAAAGACGAAAAGGCGCGAAAAGAAGTTGCCGACAACATTGAGAGGATGTATAACACGACTAAAATGAAGGTCGAGAGACATCTGACGGCGATGGAAGAAACCGTTTTTTCAACTTTCAATAATGGCGCGGCTCAAGCCATCGCCCAAATGAAATCCAATTCCAAACGCGATATTGACGAGTTTAACGACGACCGATACAGTGGCATTTCCGGCAAATTGCAATGGCTTGACGATCTCTTTAGTGATACTCCGCAGGGAATTATAGACATTATCAATCGACATCTGACGCTCTTTAAAACCGTGATGAACACGCTTGTCGAGCGTGTTGCCGCTTTAGTTGAGACACATCTCAAAATGGCAAAGGACGAAATTGATAATGGACAAGCCGAAATAAAAAATTATGTTTCGACCTTAAAAGACAAAACCTTACAGGAAGTCGGGAAAGCCGCCGAAAAGGAAGTTGCCGGACGATTCGACGAAATGCGTGCCGGGGTCGAAGAACGTAAAAACGCAATGGCGCAGAAATTGGCGGAAAGCTATAAAGCGGCGATTGACAAAGGCAACGCCATTGCGTCCGAACTCGAAGCCGAAAACGCCGGCGCGGCTTACAAATTGGCGAAGAAGATTGCCGAAATCGCCAAGCTCATCCTCGATTTCAAAGATAAGCTGGTTGCCATTCTGAAAAAAGCCGTGAGCGTTATTTTAGACATTCTTTCCGACCCGATAGGCTTTTTCGGAAATCTGTTGGATGCTCTCAGGGAAGGTTTTTCGTTGTTCAGAAAAAACTTCGCCAATAATTTCAAAACAGCCGTTGCCGGTTGGCTTTTGAGTTCATTGGGAAGTGTCGGATTTCAATTACCGAAAGATTTATCGCCGGGTTCAATTGTCAAATTGGCGATGGGCATTGCCGGTTTGACCTACGAACGTCTGCGCGCTAAAGCCGCAAAGCTGATTGGCGAGCGCAATGTCGCGTTGCTCGAAAAGGCTTCCGAATTCGTAAAATCACTATTCACGAGCAGTCCCGATGAACTCTGGGCAAAGGTTAAAGCAGACCTCGGCAACCTGCAGGATAATGTCCTTGCCGAAATTAAGAGTTGGCTCGTAAAAAGCCTCGTCGAAGCCGGAATCAAAAAACTCCTCTCAATGGTTGTTCCCGGTGCGGGATTTGTGCAGGCGGCACTCGCAATTTACAAACTAATCGTTTTTCTCATCGAACGCGCCAAGCAAATCGCGCAATTTATCAGTTCGGTTGTTGATTCGGTTGCCGATATTGTCAAAGGCAACATCAGTGCCGCCGCCAAACGCATCGAACAAGCTTTGATTCAGGCTCTCTCGTTAATTATTGATCTTTTGGCACGATTGCTTAGTTTGGGCGGCATCGCCGAAACCATCAAATCTATCATCAAGAAGGTGAAAGACCCGGTTGAGAAAGCGATTAACATAGTCCTTGCTAAGATTGTCCAGACTTTTAGGAAATTATTCGGTAAATCGACCGGAAAAGACAAAAAAGATGATAAGCCGGATGAAAGAACGGATAAACAGAAGAAAGCAGATCTTCATAGTGCCGTTAGTGATGCAAAAAAAGTCATGGAAAACGAAGATGCTACTCCGAGTACTGTTCAAGACAAACTACCTGCAATACAAAATAAATATAAGCTTACTTCTCTTGCCCTAATTGAAGACAAAAACAGTTATTTCCACGTTAAAGCGAAAATCAATCCCGAAGAGGATAGTGAAAAAATAGAACTGGCAAAATATGACCCTCTTTTCACAGCTTATGCAGACATCACAACGATGAAATTGAAGCCGGAGTTTCAAGTTGATGAGAAAATACGTGATAGATTTTATAAGAAAAGGTATCGTAAAGAGATGAGGAAGAAAGTGTTAGAAAATGCGGCTGCAACCCTTGTCGTAAAACCGCCTCCTGACACACCTTATCCCTGTCAAAATACCAATGCTAAAGGACCTAAACATAAGCCTTTTGTAACAGAAGAGGAAGCTACTATGGATCACTTTGATATGGCAGTATTTGAACACTGGAACAATCTCGGAAATAATCTGACGCAAAAAGAGCGCGGTGATTGGTTCGATGATCCCAGTGTTTTAAGAGTATTTTGCGAATCCTGTAATAAGTCTAAGAATAAAGGTAAGTTTAATTTCGACGTTAAATTAGGTTTTCGAGGTCCAAAGCCTAGAAAGAAAAAAACATAGGAGAAAAATATGGAAACTTATTTTCTTTGGAATCTTTCGGTCAATGAAACGGCAAAGACAGTATCATTCTTTGCCACGCAAGCAAATATTCAGAGAATCAAGCGAGGCACAAAAGAAATGATTGAAAATATGCTTGCCAATTTAGGTATAAAAGACGCTTCTTTTGAAACATGGGAGATAAACCGCTTCATTACAAATTATATGACCGCTGACTGGGAGAGTGATGATTGGGAGGATTCGTGGACGGAAACGTGGGAGATAATTGTTCAGCTAACCACCTCTATCAAAGTTAAAAAAATTCCCGATTACCCGATAGGAACTTGGGAAACAGATTCAACTTGGAGCAGTAAAGACAGTGTATTCCCTGTTGAATGTGTTATTGTCGCAGATTTTGAGAACGAAGAAGGAGTTAAACAGGTTAAAGCCTTTATTGAAAATCTTCAAGGCACTTCAAAACGAAACAACTCGATTGACGGAGAAAAAATTTCAGCTTCAGGTCTTGGAGAAGAAAGTTTAGAAAACATCAGACAAGAATTATTAAAACCGGGACGGCGCTTGCCGACGATTCGGCAACAGCGCGGTTATCCTAATCAATTGCTCATTTCGTTAGGAGAAGTTGATGAAACATTCTGGGACACTGACGAAAATTTCATTGAGGCTGTAACCGACCTTTGTGAATTTTTCGGGGGAGTAACAACAAGGGACTAATTTCGGAGTCTTATTAAAAAAGAAAAATGAACTTGCTCACATACTTTCACGACATTCATCAAAGCGAAATAATCGTCGTCTGCGGTTGCGGCGAATCTTTGAATGAATTAGAAAATCCCGAAAACTTTATCACCATCGGTGTCAATGATGTCGGGCGCAAGTTTCAGCCGAATTATTTGGTGGTGGTTAATCCGCGCAATCAATTTTCGGGCGACCGTTTTAATTATGTTGAAAATTCACGCGCCGAATATCTTTTTACGCAGTTGGATTTGGGTGTTAAGCATCCGAACATCATTCGGTTTCACCTCGGAACTTTTGGCGGGACGGATTTTTCTAACCCGAATGTTTTGCATTACACGAACAATTCGCCGTATATCGCGCTTTGTCTGGCGATTCTGATGGGGGCGAAACGCATCGGGCTGATTGGGGTTGATTTTACCGACAATCATTTTTTTGCCGAAACCGGCAAGCATCCGCTTGCGCCGCAGTTTGATTCGATAAACGGGCAGTATTGCCGTCTGGCTGAAGCGGCAAACGCGCTCGGCATCAAGATTTTTAATCTCAGCCGAATCAGTCGTTTGACGGCTTTTCCGAAAATTTCGGTTGACGAATTTGCCGAAGCTAAACCGTCCGCAAAGGCAGGATTTTATGATCCTATCCGTGCCGAAAAAACGTCTGCGCTCAAGATTGTTTCTTACGCGACAACGCCGGTAGCGGGAGTTCCGGCGATTTTGGCGCGGTGCGTCAATAATCAAACGGAACATTCGGCGCGCTGTGTTTGGGCGACAAACAGTTACGGCAACGGCGTGAGCTTTGCGGGCGATGTCGAATGGCAAAATCAGCCGCAGTCAGCCGAAAATTTGCTCGCCGATGCCGATTTGGTAATCGTTCATAACGGCAAAGTCGCGCCCGAACACGAAAAGCTGTTCAGGGATAAGGCAATCGTCACGATGGCACATAATTATCTGTGGAATGTTGACGAGCGGTTTGTCAGGCAAGGTTTTACAGGCGTGGTGGTCGGGCAGTATCAGGCTGTTTTGGATGAATTTTGTGATTGGTCGGTCGTGCCGAATCCGGTGCCGTTTTGGGAAGCCGAATTTAAACCTGAAAATAAGGGCGAACAAATCACGATTTGCTATACGCCTGCGGGCAAACACGAAAAATATCCGCCGAATCATCGGCTTTACTGGCATTCAAAAGGTTACGAAACAACCGTCGGAGTATTGGAAAAACTCGCCAAACAATTTCCCGTCAAGCTCGAAATTATCCGAAACCGGCAAATTTCGCACGCCGAATCGCTGGCGATGAAACGCCGTTCGCACATCGTGATTGATGAATGTGTAACGGGCAGTTATCACCGCAACAGTCTGGAAGGTTTGGCGTGCGGCGCGGTTGTCGTCAACGGTTTGGGAATTTTACCGAAAGTCGGCGACGTTTTGCGATTTTGCGCCGCAGATTCGGCGGAAATTCCTTTTGTTTCGGCGACGCTCGAAAATCTCGAAGAAGTTTTAAGGGATTTGATTGAAAGCGGACGCGAAAATCTTGTCAAAAAAGGCGCGGAAAACCGCGTTTGGCTTGAAAATAACTGGAAATTCGCGCACCAGTGGGAAAAGTTTTGGATTCCGGCGATTGAAAAATCATTTCATAAAGTTAGCCGATAAAAGCCCCGGACTTTGGCTGATTTCGGATGTTTTCAAACTCGTCGGCTAATTATTCGCTTCCTGTTCGCGTTTCTTTTTTCGTTGTTCTTCAAGCCAGATTTGATACGCCGCTTTTCCGCGTTCAAATTCGGCGGCTGAGGCGTAAAAATTGTGCGAACCGTCGTTTCTTTCGACGTTTAAAACGTAAAACAAAAAGTCGGTTTGTGACGGATTGAGCGCGGCTTCGAGCGCCGATTCGCTGACGCTTGAAATCGGTCCGGGCGGAATGCCCGCAAATTTTCGTGTGTTGTAAGGTGAATTCGCTTCGAGATCGCTTTTGTGAATCGTGCCGTCCCAGCGGTTTTCCATTTTGGCGACATAGACGGCAGTTTGGTCAATTCCGAGTGCCATTCCGCGGCTCAGACGGTTGTAAATGACCGACGCGACGATCACGCGTTCTTCGTCATATTTCGATTCGGTTTCGATCAGGCTGGCGATAGTCACGATTTCCTGCGGCGTTCTGCCGAGCGATTTCGCTTTGTCGCTCCATTCCGGTTTCCAGACTTTGCGGAATTGCTCGACCATTTTTTTTATCACTTCCGGCGGTTTCGTGCCGATTGGAAAACTGTAAGTGCTTGGATACATATAACCTTCGAGGTTTTTCGCAGTCGGCGCAATGTCTTTTATCAAGCTCGTGTCATTCATCAAAGCCAAAACCTCTTTTTCGTCGGTCGGCGGATTAGTCGGAAATTTTTCTGACAAACGTTTGGCAATGTCGAAACGCGTAAAGCCTTCGGGAATCGTTACTTTTATCGTGCGTTCCTCGCCTTTTTCGAGTTCGCGTAAAACCTGCAAAGGCGAAATCGGCGAACTGAATTGATAATCGCCCGCCTGCAATTTGCTCGGGTCGCCGAATGTTCTGAGATAAATCAAAGTCGGCAGAGAATCTTTGATAACGCCTTCCGCCGCGAGCTTATCAACGATCTCGGTCGGGTTCGAGCCTTTCGGAATGACGATAAATTGATTTGATTTATCGTGTGGCTGCGGTTTGCTGACCGATGTGTAAATCCAATACGAAACGCCGCCGAGCGCGGCAGCTGAGAAAATAAAAAGTATGAAAAGAATTTTGACAAATTTCATTGCGAAAAAAGTTTAACAGAAAAAATATATTTGATGCCAGATGCGGATGTTAGAATGCTTTAAGTAAAATTTTATGAAAAGAATTTTTGTCGCCTTTGATATTTCCGATGAAGCACGGCGCAAGGTTTCGGGTTATATCGAAACTTTGCGCCGTGAATTCCGCCAAATTCGCATCGGTTGGGAACGGGCGGAAAAACTCCATCTGACGCTGAAATTTCTCGGCGATTCGGACGAAAAACAACTGTGCGAACTTGAGAAAATTGTTGGGGAAATCGCAGCCCAAATTTCAAATTTCCAATTACAAATTGCCGAAACGGGCGTTTTCCCAAATGCCGGAAATGCGCGGGTTTTGTGGATTGATGTTCAAGATAAAGATGCAAATCTGACGAAAATAAGCGATCTGTTGGAAACGGAATGCGAAAAGATCGGGTTTCCGAGAGAAAAGCGAAAGTTCGTTCCGCATTTGACGATTGGACGAATCCGCGAACCGAACAGAGCGAAAGATTTGGCGCAGAAACATTTGCAAAATAATTTCGAGCCTGTCGGTTTGACGATTTCGGAGATTGTAATTTACGAAAGCGAACTTTTACCGACAGGCTCGGTTTATTCGGTCGTGTCGAAACACGGACTCGAATAAATCAAAATTTTCTTGCCCACGAAATACACGAAATACACTAAAATTTATTTCTTATTTTCGTTTCTTTCGTGTGTTTCGTGGGCAGTTACTCTTGCATTATTTGCTTTCCTTCAGATATTTTTCGATTGCCTGCGTGACGGCTTCGCCGTCAGGTTTTTCTTTCGTCGAAAATCGCGCGACGACGTTGCCTTTTTTATCAATCAGGAATTTGTTGAAATTCCACGAAATCTCGCCCGCAAAATTCGGGTTCGTTTCTTTGCTCGTCAAAAATTTGTAAAGCGGGTCCTGATCGTTGCCTTTGACCGAGATTTTGGCGAACATCGGGAATGTAACTTTATATTTCGTCGTGCAGAATTCCTTGATTTCCTCATTTGTTCCGGGTTCCTGCCCGTTAAAATTGTTGGCAGGGAAGCCGAGAACCGCGAAACCCTGATCCTTATATTTTTTGTAAGTTGCTTCCAGCCCTTCATACTGCGGCGTGAAACCGCATTTGCTCGCCGTGTTGACGATGAGCAGAACATTGCCTTTATATTTCTTCAGCTTCACGTCTTTGCCGTCAATGTCCTTCATTTTGAAGTCGAGAATTGACTTGTTTTTGAGCTCTGCCGTGGGCGGCTGATCGCTCATCAAACAGCCGGCGGCAATGAATAAAACTAACGCAATTAAACAGATTTTTCGCATAAAAAACTCCTTCAAACTTAAAAATTATTCGCCTAATTCACGAAATGAGCGCGGCGATTTCGGCAGTTGTTCCTTTTTCTCGCGAACTTCGCCGGTTTCCGCAAAAACTTCTTTGAGCGCGCCGACGCTTGCAAGCATCGAGGAAGTTTCCATCGGCATAAAAATGACTTTCGAGTTGTTGGTCTTGGTCATATCGCGCAAAGATTCGATGTAGCGCGCCGTGATCAGATACTGCGCGGTTTGCTGCGGGTCGCCGATGGCTTGCGAAATTTGCGCGATCGCCTGCGCTTCCGCCTGCGCCGCGCGAAGTCTGGCTTGCGCCGAGCCTTCGGCTTCAAGAATCGCGGATTCCTTCATCCCTTCCGAGCGCGTAATGGCGGCTTGTTTTTCGCCTTCGGCGCGGGTAATCGCGGCTTGGCGGTCGCCTTCGGCTTGCAGAATCAGGGCGCGTCGGTTGCGTTCCGCCGTCATCTGTTTTTCCATCGTGATGCGGACATCTTCGGGCGGATTGATGTTTTTAACGTCCACGCGCGTCACTTTGACGCCCCACTTGTCGGTCGCTTCGTCGAGAATCAGCCGCAGTTTACTGTTGATCTGGTCGCGGTTTGAAAGCGTGTGGTCTAAATCCATCTCGCCCATCACCGAACGCATTCCGGTAATCGTTAATTGGATAAGACTACCGACCAGATCATTGATCTCATAAACCGCTTTGACCGGATCGGTAATCATCCAATAAACGACCGAATCCACGTTGATCGTTACGTTGTCGCGGGTAATCACGGGTTGCGGCGGCAAATCAATATATTGTTCGCGCAGGTCAATCGAGGTCAAACCGGGACGCACGTTCGACCAATAAACGGCGCGCGGCGAATCGAAAAACGGGTAAATGATATTTAAACCGCTTGATGCGATGCGGTTGAATTTGCCGAGCCGCTCGATCAATAAAACAGATGATTGCGGAACGATCTTGATCGTTTTAGCTGCGACAACTAAAGCCGCGATGCCGATGAACATAAAAAAAACAAAAGCTGCGATGCCGATTTCCATTTTTTCCTCCAATTTCTAACGGGTGTATTGCTAATAAATATAACCTATTTTAACTTTTTTTACGAAAAACGAACTAAAACTGATACTTTTTCGTTAAACTTTACGCATTAAAAGGTGAGGGCGAAAAGGATTCGCCGCCAAGGTTTGAAAAAGTTTACGCAAAAAGAGCGGGAATAAAAGTCAAACAGACGTAATCTAGTTATTTGAAAACCGAAACGGAGCGCGCGCGAGAGCCAGTTATCATTTCTTTTATCTACATAATATCCGCAGTTGTCTTTTCTATATACATACCAAAGCCTCTTTCGCGCTCCGTTTCGGTTTTTTTGTCTTCTTTCTTTTCCTAAACTTCAAGGATATAAAATTTAATCGTATAATAACGGCAACTTACGAGGTTTTAACTTCTGTCTGATGAATTTTGAAATTGTCAGTCCGAATACGAATATCGAAACGATTGCGGTTGAAAACGGCATCCGCGATATTCGGAGACTTCGCCGAATGTACGGCAAAGGCAGATGGCGCAAACTAAAAGGCGAGGCAACAATCAAATTATGGAACGGAAAAATCAAACTTGCCGAGCTGCATTGGTATGAAGCGCATGGTATCGGCAAGCTTGAAATGAAGCGCAAACGTTATTTAGATTAAAATTATGGAAAAAGAAGATTTGAGATTTGTCGTTTGCATCAATAACGAAGAATATCCCGCCTCGCTCGAATTAAATAAAATCTATCAGCTAGTTGCTGATGCGGAAATCGAATCCGAAGGTGAAATGCGCATTATTGACGAAAGCGGCGAAGATTATATTTACCCCGCCGAATGGTTTGTGGCAGTTAATTTGCCCGTTGCCGTCAGAGAATCCGTTTTGAGAACTGCCTAAACTTATGACCGTAAAACTAACCGACATTCAGGAAGCCCGCAAACTCCTTCAGGGCGTGATCATTCCGACGCCGATCCTTTCGGACGAAAAACTATCGAACGAGATCGGCGCGAAGGCTTTTTTGAAAGCCGAATCGCTGCAGCGTGCGGGTTCGTTCAAAGTGCGCGGCGCGTATAACAAGATTTCGCGGCTTTCCAAAGACGAGAAAAATCGCGGCGTGGTCACGGCATCGGCGGGAAACCACGCGCAGGGCGTGGCGCTCGCGGCGCGTCTGCATAACATCAAGGCGACCATCGTTCTGCCCGTTTTCGCGCCGCTCACGAAGGTGTCGGCGACCAAAGCGCAGGGCGCGGAGGTTATTCTGCACGGCACGACGTTTGACGAGGCGGTCGCTTACGGGAAAAAGCTCGGCGAAGAAAAAGGCTTTGTTTACGTTAACGCCTTCGACGATTACGAAGTTATCGCCGGACAAGGCACGATCGGCTGGGAAATCGCCGACCATCTGCCCGAAACGACTTTAGTTGTCGTGCCGATCGGCGGCGGCGGCGTGATTTCGGGCGTTGCCATCGCGGTCAAGAATCTGATCCCGAATGTCCGTGTCGTCGGCGTGCAGTCCGCCAACTGCTCGTCGGTGATTCATTCTTTGAAGGAAGGCAAACCGCTCGAACCGTTGGAATATTCGCCGACCATCGCCGACGGCATCGCGGTCAAACGTCCGGGCGAAAAGACTCTGCCGATCATCGAAAAGTATGTTGACGACATTGTGACGGTCACGGAAGAAGAGATCGCGCAGGGAATTTATCACTGCGTTCAGAACAATCATCTGGTCGTCGAAGGCGCGGGCGCGGCGGGCGTGGCGGCGCTTCTGGCGAAAAAGATCAAGGTCAAACCGGACGACACGGTCTGCACCGTCCTGTGCGGCGGCAACATTGACGCGAATCTTTTATCGCGCGTTCTGGAACAGGTTCTCGTGCGGCAAGGTCGCTACATAATGCTCAAAATGCTCGTGCCCGACCGACCGGGAATGCTCGCCGGACTGCTCAACCACGTCGCCGAATCGGGCGCAAACGTCATCGAAGTCTTTCACCGCCGTGCGATGTGGCTCGCCCCGCTCGGTTTCGTCGGCATCGAAATGCTGCTCGAAGTCCGCGACGACGAACACAGCCGCGCCGTCGTCAAACACCTCACCACAATCGGCTACCGCGTCGAACGCGAAGGCGTGGGCGATTGGAAAGAGTAAATTGAAGGATGAGGGATGAAGGATGAGGGATGAATTTAAGAATTATTCTTATTCATCTCTCTGCCCTCTGCCCTCAATGAATCCTTCATAGGTTTTGTGTTATTCTGTTTGTGTCAAAAGGACCCTTTTTGAAACGCTTTTCACTTATAGTTATAAACAGCAAGTAAATGAATAACGGTAAAGTTAAACCAGTAAGAAGGATTCGGTTTCTAGCCTCTGATTCCTCTGAGATTTTGCTGGAAGTAGAATGTGTGGATGGGAGAATAAAATGGGATTTGTCTATCGGAATTGTATCGCTAAAGCTTCAAATTTCTCATAAGGCGACAGGTAGAGATAGATTGCATAATTTTGAAAGCAAAGTTGTCGCCTATGATCTTGAAGTGATTGGCGAAGACGTAAATGCCACACCGAAACTCATACGCTTTAGTGGATTCCGAATAAACAAATTCGAGTTTAGGAGTTTAAGCATGGATACGGATTTTAAGTTCGGGATTTGCAGATATTTTATTGAAGGAAGCGTAAGGGCAAAAAATGCTGCTGTTATTTAACTAAACTGAAATCTCAAAATGACCCGATAATGTTGCCCAATTCAAAATCGTCAATAAAAATGAAAATGCTGAGGCGAATTGGCGGCAGTTTTATTGAACAAATTTTGTTTAAAATGAATTGGGCAACAGAATCCGACCCTTTTTGAGAAATAAATCAGGTGAACGGCAATTGTTCGTTACGCTTCGGTTCTGCCGGTAATATGCCCGCTTAACATTGATACGGACATTAAAATATACTATTATTTCGCCATACAAAAAAATAAAAAATTGTCTGACTTCCTTGTTTTTATAAATTACTTCTGAACGGAGGATCAAATGAAATTAGTCAAGAACATATTAGCTTCTAAGGGGAATGATATTTGGCACATCGCGCCGGATGATTCGGTTTTAGATGGCATCAGGATGATGGCGGATAAAGGCATCGGCGCGTTGTTGGTGATGAACAATGAAAGCCTGGTCGGCATAATCTCCGAACGAGATTATGCCCGCAAGGTCATTCTGGAGGGCAGGTCATCGGAAAAAACCCCGGTCAAAGACATTATGACGACCGAAGTTATATGTACCAAGCCCGAGCAAACGGTCGAAGAATGTATGCTGTTGATGACCGAAAACCATATCCGTCATCTCCCCGTTAAGCAGGACGAAAAGATTGTCGGAGTTCTTTCCATCGGCGATCTGGTCAAAGCGATTATCGAAGAACAGCATTTCACGATCAAGCAATTGGAAATGTATATTGCGGGTTAAGAAAACCTTTCAGAGATCATTGTCCATAATTTAAGGTTTTAAGCGAAGAGTGTTGCAGCACCCCAAATAGTAACTTTTGTGTTGAAACCGCCGAGTTGTGAAATAATGTAAACCATCTCAAAACAACCATTTTTGAGATGGTTTTATAAGTGTAATGATGCAAAGTCAGAAAGCGGAATTGAAATCAATAGCGGAGGTCAGTGACCGGAGACTCTATTCTAAATTCAGGAGCTGGCAAATAATTCATTTTGCAAGTCCTGTTCAGTATTGCTTTTAATTAAAAATAATCTCAAACTATGGCAATAAATTATCAAATTAAATTAGGCGATTGTATCTTCTGCATAATCAAGGAACACAACCATTTGCCTGCCACCGTTTGGGAACACTCGAACAACGCCGTTCTGCGCCGCCAACGTCAGGAAATGAAAAGGCTTTTGCCGGGCGATGTCGTTTTTATCCCGGACGTTCGTCCGAAAGAGGTCATCGAACCGACCAACCAAGTTCATAAGTTTTATATGAAGGGCGAGAAACATCTCCACTGGATAGAGATTGAATTGGTTGGTGAGGATAACAAACCAATTCCGAATGAAAAATATAAAATCGTCTTGCCTGACGGCAGTATAAAAGAAGGAAAACTCGATCAAAACGGTTGGTCTCGCGTCGAAGGCAATCCGGCAGGGCGCTACGAAGTCACATTCCCGGAGTTGGACAAAGATGCCTGGAAATTTATCGAAGCTGTGGGCGCGAAGTTGTGAGGCACCGGTAGATAAGAGCAATCTAAAAACGGAGATTAGAACCTGATGGGAAAAATCCACAACATCGAACCGGGCGAAAGCGTCGCAAGTTTGGCAGAAATCACAGGACATTCACCGGAAACAATCTGGCTTCATCCTGAAAATGAAGCGTTACGCTCACGGCGCGACAATATGAATATTCTCGCCGATAACGACAAGCTCTTCATACCCGAAATTCAGAGCAAAACATTGCCGTGCGCAACGGCAATGCGTCACCGATTTCGTCGCGTGGGCGTTCCCGCGCTTTACCGCCTTCAACTGCTCCTCAACGGACAGCCTCGAAAAAATCTTAGATACGTTCTCGTGTTCGAGGATAAAGTAATTGAAAGCCTGACCGACGAACGTGGGGTATTTGAGGTCTTCGTCCATCCATTGACGAGTGAAATACTGCTTTTTATCGGCAATGAGGAGATACCCCGAATCCTGAAAATCGGCGAGCTTGAACCGACGGAATCCATTGCAGGAATGCAGCAGCGGCTTCAGAAACTCGGCTATCACTGTCCGTTGAGCGGTTCTCTGGACGAAAATACCAAAAATGCGCTGCTGGCTTTTCAAGGACGGGCAGGAATGGCTCCGACCGGCGATGCGGACGCGATCACCATTGCGGCACTTCGACGCGCTCATGACGAGATTGGAGAACCTGTATGAAGAATACTAGGAAATTTTCCTTAGAGGACAGTTCAGACAAGAAAAAATCGAAAACTGAAATTCCAAGTCATTTTGTCGGGAAGGGAAAGGATACGGACAAACTCGACGAGGCGACGCAATTGTGGATTACGGTCATAGACGTTGGTCAGGGCGAATCAACGCTTATTCGATACCGCAAAATAACAGCATCGGGATGGACGGATGTTCACGTCGTCATGGTTGACGGCGGACGTGCACACTTTGCCCGTCATACGATCCGACCGACATTGAAAGAGTTGGGAGTGAAATTCATCAACACTATAATATGTACCCATTACGATGCCGACCATATGGAAGGACTGTCCGTGCTGGGTATAAAATGCGAAACAGTTTACGAACGCGGTGAGGCAAAGGTGCGGGGTGACGATGATAAAGTTGGGAAATTCAGAAAGGTTTATGCAGACAAAATAAAAGTAATGAGAAAGGGTCAGGTCATCAAACTCGGCGATGACGAACAATGCCCGACGATCAAATGCCTCGCCGTTGACAATACCGGTGTCGTTTGGAGTGAGGAGAACGATTACAGCATCGCCCTTTCGCTCAAGTTCGGGAAATTCTCCTTCTATCTCGGCGGCGACCTGACGGCAAACGTTGAGGACAAATTCGGCGATCTCGGTCACTGTTGCGCATTCAAGTGCGGTCATCACGGCAGCAAGCACAGCACGTCCGATACATTTCTCACAAAAATTACCCCGAGTGCGGCAATCATTTCTGCCGCCAGCCATAGCTACTGTCACCCGGACGACGAAACGCTAAAGCGGCTTTGTGATAAATCGGAAGTCAAGAAAATCTATTTGACGAACTGCGTCTATAACCGGGCGGGCGTTAATACCGACTTCGAAGAGCAGGAGAAGTCGCTCAGGCTTCAGCTGCACTCCAAAATCTGGGATTGGTTAACCAAAAACAAAAACTTTTCAAAGGATAAACCGGAGGGTTTTAACGACATCGTGGCGCTCGGCGATAAAAAAAATAAAGAAGAGGCTTACAAACTTTTTGAAGAATTGCTCGGCAAAGGCAAACTGACTATCAAAGGGGGCGATATTCAGAGTAAATTTGAATTTGATAAGGATGCTCGAAAGAAGTGGAACGAACTCGCCAACTATTATTTTGCGGCATTCGATGTTCATCATCACCTCGAAACCAGAAAAACCCGAGAGTTGAAGGGCATTGTGGCGGCGACCGAAAATCATCTCGGCAACATCCACTTGATCGTCAGCGGTGCCGACGCTTTTCTCAACCACAAATACAAAGTTCACTTTTACGACGGGGCAAAGATGAAAATGATTGCCCACGATTGCGAAAGTAAAATGGCGGTGGCGGCGGTAGATTCCGACCTTGAGTATGTCAAAACCGTTAAAAGGGACAACTCTTATAAATTTATAAGTTCGTTTTCATTGTGGACGGGACCGTCGGGCGAGGAGCGGAAACTAATCACGCCGAATGAATTAATGGAATTTTCGGATAGGGTAAGCGAACTTTGTGATTTTGTTTACGGTATTCTCTACGGTAAATCTAAAAGTATGTACGATGATGGGAACGAGGAATTCGGTGAAGCCGTCCGTGGCTACCTGAAAGATGGTTCCGTCGAAGACGAAAATCCTGATTTGGATTACTTTATCGAGGAATACGAGGAATTGCTCGACACCTATCATACTTTATTAGAATCATATAAAAAAGGAACACTTGACCGCGCTCCGATGGAACCAAAGAAGAAGATTTTAGAAGCTCTATAGTGTCTTTA
The DNA here is from genome assembly GCA_022843305.1 of Pyrinomonadaceae bacterium. Taxonomy (GTDB): domain Bacteria; phylum Acidobacteriota; class Blastocatellia; order Pyrinomonadales; family Pyrinomonadaceae; genus JAFDVJ01. The sequence goes on from JALHNX010000001.1 coordinate 72,809, forward strand.
AAATCGGTTTCAAAAAAGCCTCGATTTATGGTCAAAGCAGAATTTCGTTGAGTTTAGGCGATGGAAATTGTTTTTCCAGAGTTAATAATCTTTTTGTGACCCGAAACAGGGAACACGCTTTTACTTTCTTGTAAAAGCGATATACTTCTTTATTATTTACTCCCAACGGAAGTGAAAATTGCATCCTACGGAACTAAGTCATTAAATAATCACTTTCATCATTAGGCAGATTTGCAGGCAAAATCGGTTTAACTTCGTAGCAATCATTGACGTTAGTTTCAGGTTCTGCGTAGCCGACAATTTTGCCCATGATGGTAACACGGTATTCATCCAGCAGCTCCGGTTCACGATTAAGATTTTCGAGACAAATCAGTCCATACTGATTTTCAAAAAAACCGATTGTTACGAGGTCGGTTTCCCGGTCGCAAACGGCGACTAAATCGCCGGCTGAAACTTTTCCTTTTGCGCCGATAGCCAGATTTCCTTTTCTTAATCCGATCTTTTCAAAAGCCTTATTTTTAATCCAAATACCAAAAAAATCCTGGTTCGGCAAAATTTCCGGCGGCAGTTCCAAACTAAGGTTATGAGGCGTTTTTGGCTTTTCGGAATAGACCTTGTTTGTTTTGACCGGAAATTGAGCATAGATGCTCAATTCAAAAGAATCAGCAATTTGTTTGACTTGGGAATACCCTGCAAGTTTGGCGAGGCTGACAGCTTCGGCAATCGGGAAAACCGATTCAGCAATTTCCCCCAGACCAACCAATGCCTGAGATTTAGTTAAATATACTTCAGACAGCATTCCGGCATTATCACCAAATTTTAATATTTCGATTGCCTGTTCCGCTAAATCCAAAGCACTCGTAAAATCTTTTTTGGCGATGCAAATCTGGGCTTTAGTATCAATGGAGAAAGATTTTCGGGCGCGGTCGCCAAGTTCTGAAAATAATTCGATTGCACGGTCGGCACAGTCTAATGCCTTCGGGAACTCGAATCTTAATTTGTAAACTTGTGCAAGATTATTTTCTACCGTTGCCAAATACGAACGATGTCCTGACTTTTTGTGTGAAAATCGCGCAAACGTTAAATACCGTATGGCTTCTTCAAGGAAACCTATATTTTTGTGAGCTAAAGCCAAATTAGTACAAAAACATCCTTTCAACAACGGCTCACTGTTATCAAAATCATGGCTGACGGATTTTAAATAACTAATCGTATCTTGAAACTTTGATTCTGCGAGAAGAATTACACTTTTAATAATATGTGAATGCAGACGAATTTCATTTGACTCAGTCAGTTTGTGCGAAAGTGCTTCTTCAATCCAAATATGTGCTTCCTTAAATTCGCCTGTCCGGTAATATGCAGAAGCTAAAAAGTTCTCGCACTCGGCAAGTTTTTCATATTTAAAACTTTTTAAGAATTCATTCCGAGCGGCAGTAACTAAATTTTTGGAAATTTCCTGCGCGTCAAGAATCTGTTTCAAATTGCCCAGATACCCGATTACGGCACCGCATCGTAGAAGAGTTTCAGCAACGAGAGGCGATGGTAATCCGCCCACATCCGGTGCTTGTGATTTGTCCGTCCAAATCTCCCCAAGTAAATCAAAGGCTTGCTGATATTCACCAGTTTTTTCAAATGTGCAGACCTTCATCAGAAGGTTTTGAATCTTAGGGATTTCGACGTGGAAGACACGCATAATTGCAATTGTACTCCTTTTTGACTTTTAATCTATTTGACGAATCTTTTCGTCAAAAAACTTTTGGAGGAAAAAAACAATGAAAAAAATTATTACAATTCTGTTTCTCGTAACATTTATGGGAACAACCGTCTTAGCTGAGGGTGATTTACCGAATGGAACTAAGTGTTCGGTCAACTGTTTGGTCGCCACTAATGATGATGACAAACCAGCAGACCCGGCAAGCGATGAAACATTTCTGCCGTTTTGGTTGTTCACTAAATTTCAAAGCGAAATTTGGGAATTTCTTAATTAGAATATAACAGATATTCAATTATTTTTGAGAAGGTGTTGGATTCAGCACTTTCTCTTTTTCTTTTTTGACATCCTCGCCACGAGTTTCCCCTCTATTTTTCTCCACTAAAGTAATTTCTTGACACACTATTTCACGAACAATGTCACGAAATGTGTCATCTATATTAACCTTTTTTTCGGCGTTTAGAAACTTTTCACCTTCTCCGGTAATCAACCAATGGATTGAACAATTTGTGAAAGCCGAAACTGGCTGTAACTTTTCTGTATCGGGAATTCTGTCTTGTAGGTGATTAGTTACAGCAAAGAGCCTTACGTCCAAAACCTCAGCAATTTTGCTTCTAATTTTATCTTTCGGAACGGGTGCGCCAAAATCTTCAAGCAGTCGGCTTCCTAATAATGATGGTTCAACTAATTTCATATTTTGTGAAATTGTCTTGAGTTATTTTACAATTGTGTAAAATATTCATTGAAAATAATTAAGTTATTAATTATAAAAATAAAGGAAATATAACAAATGAGTAGTCAAGAAATCAAGGCAGAACTTATACTTGGATGCATTTTTTTGAGCGACATCGCAGATGAAGCCGGATGTTCGGTTGCGAAAGTTAAAATAAGTGTATTGATGGCAACGGTCTTTTTATGCGCGTCCGCGAAATCATCGCCCGAAAGCTCGGCAAAAAAGCTCACGAAATATTCCAGTCAAACCACTCAACACAAAGCACAAACCGAAAAAAAGGAAATCGCAACGGGCGACGGCGGTTTAGCTTAATAAACTTGCGTGAGGCAGGTAAACATTCAAGTTGACAATCTAATGATTTGTTCGCACTCACGCCAGATGAGATAACAATTATCGAAAATTCATAAAACAAAACTACCGGTAAATACGACTTTTTCGGCGATTGGTGCCGTAATGCCCAGGTTTATTGGGTGAGATGCAGGTTCTGAGAGCTTCATAACATTCTATAATCGCAAAAATGCGCCGCATTATTGCGATTATACAGCGCATTTTTGCGATAGAGAGGTGTTTAATGAAAAAAGGGCAATCGAAATTGACACATTTCGATTGCCCTTAAATTCTGCCCACTGCTCTCAAATTACTGCTGTGCGGTAAATTGCAATCCGACAATTTCATCTTCGACCGAAACGACCTGCGGAACAAAACTGTAGCCTTTTGCCTGTGCATTGAGCGTGTAGGTTTGTCCGGCGGCGATGCTTTCAAAGCGGAAATAGCCGAATGTGTTGGTTTGCGCGGTGCGCGTTTGCCCCTGCGAATCGGTCAGCGTAACGATGACGCGGGAAATTGCGCGACCGTCAGCGTTTGTGACCATTCCCGAAACGCCGACGCTTGCCGAAGTCGGCACGAATGCCGTGCAGGCAAACGCGCGCGGAGTAACGATCAGCGACCAGCTTTGCAGCGTTCCCGTGTCGGCGGCGAATTGGTCGGAAATGACTGCCCGCCAAGTTCCCGGCGTGTTCGTGCCGTCAAAACGGCTCAATTGCGGAACTGCATCGGGTCCGGGGAATCCGGCGGTTGTCCACGACGGCGAATTCATTGCCGGACGATAGCTTTTGGTATGCGGGGCGCTGGCTGCAACCTCGCTCAAAAGATCGTTCGTCGCTTCGTCGTCAATCACGGTGTTGACCAGATTGTCGCCCGAACCACCGTCGGTCAGTCCGCCGAGAACGGAGAAGAAATCCGAACCGTAACCGCCCGGACCTTTGACCATAAACGTTAGGTCTCCGACAAATGTGTGCGTCAGATTATTTATCCGCAGATCAATGTCCGCAATTTCGTAATCGTCGGTAATCGTCATCGCATCCTGAACGCCGGAGGGAGTGTTGTCGGGAATTCCCAGCGCGAGTGCCGAGCGCGTATATGTGACCGGCGCGAGCGTGCCAGAAGGCTGCCCCATCCGAATCGAAAAATCACGCGAAACGCTGCCGAGCGAACTCGTGATCGTCAGCGTGAAATTCAGACGGTCGCCGCAGGTCGTGTTCGGTGCTTTGATAACCAGATTGTCTGCCGCCGCGTTTTTATTCGCATTGGAATTTGCCGCGATATTCGGATAGGTCGTCGAACCGGCGAGAATCGTCACGCCCGGTGTCGAGGATGTAAGCGAAACGCTTACGCCGGTCGCGTTTTTCGATAACTGCCGCCACGGGTTATTGATATTGACCGCGAGGCGGACGGGTTCGTTCGGGTCAATAAAGCCCGAGCTGTTGCCGATGGTGTCAACGACCGTCACGGCGTTGACATCGAGATTCGGCGCGGTAAACGATTCCCTGATGCCGATATGCCCGGCAGTATATCCGAACATCACGGCAAGCGGAGCGTCTGCGCCGTAACCCAAACCGCGGTCGGCAAAACCGTCCCAGATCGACTGCTCGTTGGCACAGGCGTTAGCGGCGCAATCGGCATCAATCAGCGCGTTGCGCGCCTGAATGAACGACGGATTCGACGGAGTCAGCTTCATTGCGTCGGTCACGATCTGAAGCGCAATTTGATTGCCCGTCGGCACGCTTCCGCCGTTCGCGGCGATGATCCGGCTGCGCATTTCCCAGAGCGACAACGCCCAAACCTCGCCGGCGTTATGAACTTGCAACGCGCCCCCGCCGTTGAAATTGATCGGATTGACCGCAATCCCGCCCGACATATTATTAGTCGTCTGGTCAACATCCGCCCACGTCAAAGGATTGACCGCGTTATTGGTCGAATACGGGAAACGGCGGATTCCGTAAACATAATTATCGAGATACCCCACGATTAATTTATAGGTCGCGTAGCCGCCCGTTGCGTAATTGCCGTCGGGATTGTCGGCGTTAGTGTTGTTCAACAAAGCCATCGCGTAAAAATCAGACCAGCCTTCGCCTAAACCCTGACCGATTGCCCATTGCAAACCCGCCGCATTGCCGACTAAGCGGTTGCTCGTGCCGTGCGTCAATTCGTGAATCAGAATTTCGGCATCGAGCCCGCCGTCGCGGTCAATCGTCGGACCCGTAAAGCGGAACATCTGCG
>JALHNX010000002.1 GCA_022843305.1 Pyrinomonadaceae bacterium
CGCTTTCAAAAAGGTGGCGGCAGCGGCAGTTGCTTTAGTAGTTCTGGGCGGCGGGGGCTTCGGAATTTTTACGGTTATGCAGTCCAAATCAACCGAACAGATGCCGACGATTTCGACCGTCAACGCGGCTATCCCTGCGCCGACGGCGGAAAACAACCCCGCGCCGCCGACGGAAACCGCGCCTGAAACGAACGAACAGGCGACTAGCGAAACCACACAGCCCGCCGATTCCACATCAACGGAAGCAGTTAATCCGGCGGCGTTCAAACCCAAACCTGCCATTGCCACGCCGACCCCGCAAACGGCGCAAGTCAAAAAACCGGCTTCGACTCCTGCCAAAACAGCCGAAACACAAAAGAAAGTAACGCTTGACGATTTACTTAAAGACAACTAGGCGAAGCTGTCGGATAGCTCGCCCGCCGTCCGCTTTGCCGGAAAATTAAGATAATTTATCGAATATCAAGGAACTAAATATATGAACTTCGTATCTTTCCCCCGAATCGGACTAAAACATCTGAAATTTTTCTCGCTTTTGCTTTTAACGCCGCTGATTTTTTCGTTCGGCGTGATGGCGCAGCAGCAGCAGCTCACTCTGGTAGATATTATTACCGTTCTGCGCTCGAAAAAAGTTACGCAAGCCGAGAAAAATCAATTATTGACCGAAGGCGTTCGGCAGCGCGGAATCACGTTTGCGCTCAACGCCGATCTTGAAAAAGAGCTTCGATTGGCGGGCGCGGACGACGCATTGGTTGCCGCGATCCGTGAAAAAAGCCCGGTCATGAAGGTCAGCGCGACGCCCCAGCCGAAGATCGAAGCGTCGCCCGTTCCGACACAGAAAACGCCGGATTTCGCGTTTTACCAAAACCGTGCGAACGCCAATTTCGTGATGGGCGAATACGACACGGCGATTACCGATTACAACAAGGCAATCGAACTGAATCCGAAAGAACCGGATGTTTATTTCAGCCGCGGGCTGGCGCATTTCAACAAAGCAAGCTACACGCCGGCGATTGCGGATTTCGACAAAGTTATCGAAATCGACCCGAAAGAAGCGATGGCTTATTTCAAACGCGGCAACGCTCTGGAAAAAACGGGCAATTTCGAAAAGGCTCTGAGCGATTATCAAAAAGCCGTCGAACTCGACCCCGACAACGACCCCGCCAAAGCCGCCTTGCAAAAACTGCAAGCCGCTCTGCCGAAACCCGTTCCGCCGACCACAACGAATACCGCCGTCGTTCAAAAGACCGAACCCGTTCCGCAAAACACACCGGCAGCCGCGACGACCGAAACTGCCGCGACAAACGAACCGGGAAATTTCGGCGCGTTAAACCGTTTTGCGACCCGATTGGCAATTCCCGTCTATCCGATGGTCGAACGGCAAAGAAACACGGAAGGTTTGGTGACGGTTGAGGTAAGTTTGGACGAAGAAGGAAAGGTCGTCTCAGCAAAAGCGATTTCCGGACCGAGAGGTCTGCGCCAATCCGCCGAAGACGCGATTCGCAAATCGAAATTCAAACCGGTTATCGTCGGCGACAAAGCCGTCAAAGCGACCGGCTACATCAACTTTAATTTCAAAGTCGGCTGAAATCCGGCAGTTTCTTAAAAACCCGGTCAAAAAAAACCGCTGAATCACGCGAAACGCTGCAGGACAAATGCCTTGTTTCCTACCTGATTCGGCGGTTTTGATTTTCGTTAATAACTTCCTGCGACGATTGTTGATTTTACGCCGCTCGCTTCCTGGGCGATTTTTACGCCGACCGATGCGCCGATTCTCGTCGCGCCGGCTTCAAACATTGCGCGTGCGTCGTCAATGCCTTTGACACCACCGCTTGCTTTGACACCTAAACCTGCGCCGACTGTCCGGCGCATTAGCGAAACATCGTCGGCAGTCGCGCCGCCTTTGGCAAATCCGGTCGAGGTTTTGACAAAATCCGCGCCGGCATTTTTTGAGGCAAGACAGGCGCGGACTTTTTCTTCGTCGGTCAAAAGCGCGGTTTCGATGATAACTTTTAATAAAACGCCGTTTTCGTGCGCGGCTTCCGATACGGCGCGGATGTCGTCTTCGACCGTGCAGTCGTCGCCCGATTTGAGTGCGCCGATGTTGATGACCATATCAACTTCGCGCGCGCCGTTAAAAATCGCGCGTCTGGCTTCGTAGGCTTTCACGTCCGAAAGTGTTGCGCCCAAAGGAAATCCGATGACCGTGCAAACCGGAACATTTGAACCGCTCAAAAATTCCGCCGCCTTTTTCACCCACGCGGGATTGACGCAAACCGACGCAAAGCCGAACTGAATCGCTTCGTTGCAGAGTTTTTTAATATCCGATTCGGTCGCTTCGGGTTTCAGAAGCGTGTGGTCAATCAGACTCGCCCAATCGTGCGCCGTCGCGGTTTCGCCCAAGACAATTCCGATGCGCGACGCGCCCGCGTCAACGATTCTTTCAACATCGGCGCGGCAAAACGACGGACAATAAGCATCTTCGCCGATCTTCGACAAAACCAAATCGGTAATCTGTTCGACAAGTTTTTCGTAATTTCCGTTAGCCAAGTTTGTCATTTCCATATAAATCAGACCACATCTCTTGATACTTTTTCTTGAATAAGTTCTCAGAATCTTTTGGGAAAGGAAATCCTTTAGGACCGACAAAAACAAATCGTGTTTCCAAATTAGGCTTTTCAGTATTTCTCAGTCTGTCAAATTCTTCTAGCCAAATATCATAATGCTCAATCAATTTTCCTGCATCTTCCTGTAATTCCGGCGGTATTAAATGGCTTTTGGTCAATAGTAAATCCCGAATTACCATATTACCTTGCATAATAACTTTTGCTTCCAAGAATAAGTTTTGGGTTCTCCAACGGCGAGAAGCTCTGGATGTTCGCTCAAGCTGAATATTGATAGGTCCTAAAAGTTCGGAAACCGATTGTTCTTTCCATAAACGATTAGATTGAAAAATTGCTAAATTCCTATCGTATTGACTTTTAATTTCTGCCTCTATTTGTTTTGCTCTACGAAGAAGAATACTCCCTAAAACCGCAGAAATAACAGCTCCACTTAAAAGACCGGCTATCATTAAATTGAAAAAGTTTTCCATTGATTCTTAGTTTGCCTTAAATGAATGAATTTATATCTTTAGATAAGTTTCCATTCCTTCAAAACATCCATCAAATTCGGCAGTTCTTCTTGCCAGAGCCAATCAATTTTGAGCCAAAGTCCTTGCAAAACGCGGCTTTCAAACTTTCCATCAACTGAAATCGGAAGCATTTTGTATTTTCCTTTTTCATCATAACCGTAAAAAATCGCGGTGCGCCGATTCGGGTTGATTATCCAATATTCTTTCACGCCTGCCGCTTCGTATTCTTCAAATTTATCTTCCGTATCACGGACAACGCTTTCGGGCGAAATGACTTCGATAACCAAATCCGCCGCACCTTCAAAATATTTTTCGTGCAGACGGTGAAAATTTTCGTTCGCAACAAAGAAAATATCCGGCTCGCGCCCTTTTGTTTTATCGCCGAAATCCATCCTCATTTGATAAGGTTCGCCGTGTATTTTGCCAAGTTTTTTTGCTTCAACAAAAAATCTTAAAAGAGCCTGCAAAAAGCGTGTCAAATCATCGTGTGTTTGGGTAACTGACATATCTTTAACAACATCCCCGTCAACGTATTCGGCGTATTGCCCGTCATATTCGCGCAAAAATTCTTCGTATGTCATTTTTGATGAAGAAACAATCGGCGTTGAGGTTTGAGTCGAAATTTCGGTAGTCGTGTTTTCCATAATGCACCTCGGTTAGCAAAGATTTTAGCACTAAAAACTAAAAATCAGTATAGCGAGCGGCAGCGAACACTTCCGCCAATCGGAAATTTTGAATATGAATCTAACTCGCTGCCGCTCGCTATACTGATTTGAAATCAGACATTGAAACGAAAATCCACAACATCGCCGTCGCGCATCACGTATTCTTTGCCTTCGAGTCTGGTCAAACCTTTTTCGCTCGCGGCTTTGCGCGAACCGCATTCGACCAAATCTTTGTATGAAACGATTTCGGCGCGAATGAATCCGCGTTCGATGTCGGTGTGAATTTCGCCCGCCGCCGCCGGCGCTTTCGTGCCGATGGGAATCGTCCAGGCGCGGACTTCTTTTTCGCCGGCGGTTAAAAAGCTCATTAAACCGAGCATTTTGTAAGCCGCTTTGATGAGTTTATCAACGCCGCTCGATGTCACGCCCAGATCGGCGAGAAATTCTTTGCGCTCGTCTTCTTCGAGCGCGACGAGTTCGGCTTCGAGTTTGGCGCAGATCAAAACGACTTCGGCTTTTTCCTTTTCAGCGTGATCACGAACGGCTTGAACGTGGCTGTTTTCCGATTCGTCCATCAAAGTATCTTCGTCAACATTCGCCGCGTAAATTGTCGGTTTCGACGAAAGCAAAAACCAGGTTTTAACAACGGCGCGTTCATCGTCCGACAAATCAGCCGAGCGAACGGGGCGACCTTCTTCCAAAACAGGCAGAATTTTTTCGATAATCGCGATGTCGCGTTTTGCGTCTTTATCGCCCGATTTTGCGCCGCGCTGCGCTTTGTCGCGGCGTTTTTCGAGGCTTTGAAGGTCTGCCAGCGCGAGTTCGATCTGAATCGTTTCAATATCGCGCACGGGATTCACCGAACCTTCGACGTGAATAATATTTTCATCCTCAAAACAGCGGACGACCTGAATGACGGCATCGGTTTCGCGGATGTTTGCGAGGAATTGATTGCCCAAACCTTCGCCCTTCGACGCGCCGCGCACGAGTCCCGCAATATCAACAAATTCGACGGTCGCGGGAACAACGCGCTGCGCCTTGTTCAATTTTTCCAAAACCGCAAGGCGTTCGTCCGGCACGGCGACGATGCCGACATTCGGCTCAATCGTCGCAAACGGATAATTTGCCGCGAGCGCGGCTTCCTGCGCGGTCAAAGCATTAAAAAGTGTAGATTTTCCAACGTTGGGCAAACCAACGATTCCGGCTTGTAACATAATAATTTCAAATTGCAGATTTCAAATTTCAAATTGGTTATTCTACCTTTTATGTTCGATTTTGAGAAATAAGTAATGAAAGTCCGCCCGATTTTATCTTTCGCACTGACTTTCTTTATCTATAAATCGGATTAAATCAAACTTTTCTGAAAATCTTGTCGCCTGCACGGATAGTATTTTCTTTTCTTGAGGTAATATTTTTCTGAAAATTTTAGATTTTTTTGCGACGGCAATGAGATTTATCAAAGTTTTTGCTATAAATGAGTGAATGATTCTGACCTTTCTGGTAATTTTTCTGATAACCTGCGGCGGAACGGCTCTGACTTATCTTTATGAAAAGGAAGATTCCGTGCTGACGCGTCTGGCAACGGGCTGCGTTGTCGGTTCGGCGATTTTTGCGACCGCCGGATTTCTGCTGGCGTGCTTTTTCGGGCTTTCAGTCGTGACGGTTTTGATCGCGCTTTTGCTCACGCTTTCGCCTTTGATTTTGTTCCGGCGGAAAAATTTCAAGCACCGATGGCGGCTCGATTGGCAGAAGGCGCGCAGCCGGACGCACGGCATCAGTCCGAAAAAATTCTGGCGCGTCGCTTATTACGTTTTCGTTTTTCTGGTGCTGGCTTTCTTTTTCGACCGCGCGATGCTCGACCGACCGGACGGGATCTTTACGGGCGGTTCGCAGAATCTTGGCGATCTGCCGTTTCATCTCGGCGCGATTTTCAGCTTCACGGAAGGCAATAATTTTCCGCCCGAAAACCCGTCGTTTGCAAACGCAAAATTTACATATCCTTTTTTGGCGGATTTCGTCACGGCATGTTTCGTCAAGCTCGGCGCGTCGGTGCGCGACGCGATGTTTACGCAGAATGTTTTTCTCGGCTTTTCGCTCGTTATTCTGCTCGAAAAATTCACCTTCAAACTGACGAACAACAAAACGGCGGGAAAGATCGCGCCGCTTTTACTGCTTTTCAGCGGCGGACTCGGTTTCCTCTGGTTTTTCCGTCATTACGGGCAAAGCGGGCAATCCTTAACGGAAATTTTATGGAATCTGCCCACAGATTTGACCATCGGCGGAGAATTTCGCTGGGGAAATTCGCTCGTCGTGCTGTTTCTGACGCAGAGAAGTCTGCTTTTCGGAATGCCGCTGGCACTGATCGCGCTGATGAAGATTTGGGAGATTTTTTCAAGTGGAAAAGTGGAAAAAATAGAAGGTGAAAAAGTGAAAACGTCCAAAAGTGAAAAAGCCGATGAAATCTCAGACCGAAACTTTTTCACTTTTTCACCTTTTCACTTTTCCACTTTTTTAGTCGGTCTGCTCGCCGGAATGCTCGTCCTGATTCACGTGCATTCTCTGGCGGCATTGTTTGTCGTCTGCGCGATATTGTTTTTCTTTCGCTTTGATAAATGGCGCGAATGGATCGCGTTTGCGGTCGGCGTTTCGCTCGTTGCCGTGCCGGAACTCGTCTGGTCATTGGCGGGCAGCGCAAGCAATCTGAGCAAATTTATCGAGCCGCATTTCGGTTGGGATTCAAAAGACGAGAATTTTATCGTCTTCTGGGCAAAAAACATCGGACTTTTCGCGCCGGTTTTGATTGGCGGGCTGATTCTACTCTTAATGCGAAAAGACCGCGGCAACGATTCAAATCCAAAATCCAAAATCCAAAATCCAAAATCGGATGATCTTTTAATTTTTTATCTGCCGTTCGCGTTTCTTTTTCTGATCTCGAACACGTTTAAGCTTGCGCCGTGGGAATGGGATAATATCAAGGTTTTGATCTACTGGTTTGTCGGGTCATTGCCGTTTGCCGCGCTTTTTCTGGCGTGGCTCTGGGAAAAGAATTGGGGCTTGAAAATCGTTGCCGCCGCCTGTTTCATCGCTTTGACACTGTCGGGCGCATTGGATGTCTGGCGGACGATGTCGGGGCAGATCAATTACAAGATTTTCGACAAGGACGCGGTCAGAATCGCCGAATTGATTAAAATCAGAACCGCGCCGAACGCTTTGTTTCTTAACGCGCCGACGTATAATTCAGCGGTCGTTCTCTCGGGCAGACGTTCGCTGATGCGCTACAGCGGGCATCTTTCGTCTTACGGCATTGATTACGAATCACGCGAATCGGAAGTCAAAAGAATTTATGAGGGAACCGCGCTTGCCGAACGGCTTTTGCAGAAAAATAATATCGAATATGTCATAATTTCGCCTGAAGAGAAGGCGAACATTACCGTCAGGGAAGAATTTTTCTCTAAATATCCGATAATTGCCGAAGCCGGCGAGTATAAAGTTTTAAAGGTGAAATAAAATGTTCAGAGTCCACGCTTCAGCGTGCAAATCGAAGGCTGTGCGCGACGAAAACAATCTAAAGATTGAACTCTAAACCAAGAAAATGAACGAAGAACTCAAAACAACGGACAACGGACAACGGACAACGGACTATCTTTGGCTATTGTGTTGCGGCTTAATCACCGCCGTTGCCTCGTTCGTGCGATTTTTCTGGCTCGAATTAAAACCGCTGCATCACGACGAAGGCGTGAACGGTTACTTTCTGACCACTCTCTTTCGCAGCGGCGAATATAAATACGACCCGGCAAATTATCACGGTCCCGACCTTTATTATCTGGCACTCGGCTTTACGAAAATCTTCGGTCTCAATACTTTGAGCATTCGCTGGAGCGTGGCGATCTTCGGCGTTTTGACGGTTGTGCTGGCGTTCTTTTTGAGAAAATACATCGGCAAAACCGGCAGTCTTTTCGCCGCTTTTTTTCTCGCGCTGTCGCCCGGAATGACTTATATTTCGCGCTATTTCATCCACGAAATCCTGTTCATTTTTTTCAGCCTCGGCATCGTCGCGGCGATTCTGTTTTTTATCGAACGGCGCAAGGCGGGCATCGGCGCGATTATCTGGACTTCCCTGCTTTTGTTCGTCTGTTTTCTGCCGTCGGCGCTCAATCTGGCGGGCGTGATCGAAAATTCTCTGAAAGTCCGGGAAATTATTTCGGTTGAAAACACGGCGGTTTTATGGGTTCTGTATATCCTGTTTTTCCTTGTCGAAGCGGCATTGGTCTTTTTCGTGATGCGGATGCTTTTGGCGTGGAACGAAGGTCAGCCGATCTATCTGATTTTGGCTTCGGCTTCCGCCGTTCTGCTGTTTGCGACCAAGGAAACGGCTTTTATCACCATCGGCACGATGCTGATTGCCGTCGTCTGTGTCTGGATTTGGCGGAAAATCAATGCTTCCGAAGGCTATTCGATTAATAAGTTCTGGATTTTTCTGACACCGAGCATTATCGCGCTGACCGCTGTTTTACTTAGTGTTTTTTTTGAACGGGCGGAAGTTTATGAAAGTCTTGAAAAAATTTCGTTTTATCAGGGATTGAAAACCATCTACGAAAATTTCTCATCGCCGGAGGTCGGGCAGACATTTTTATTTTACGGAATCGCCGCGCTCGCTGCACTGAGCGCAATCGCGTGGCTCGCGTTTCTCATTATAAATCCCAAACAAACCGACACCGATCTAGCCGATGACGCGCAGCTTTCGTGGACAAACTTTCGTGCGAAAACGGCGGCGGCGGACAACTGGGAATTCGTGCTTGTCAAAAGCGCGATTCTCGGCGCGGTGATGGCGATCGTCTGGTTTTTCGTGCGCTACGCGATTGAAATTTTAACCGCCTGGAAATCCGCTAAAAGCATTTCGGCAACGCTCAATAAGATTGATCTGACAAAGGTTGATTTCTGGATTTTGGCGACCGCGTTTTTCCTTTTAGCCTTAGCCGCCGTCATCTGGTTTTGGAAAAAGCCCGAAAAAATTTCGACGGATTTTGCTTTAATGACGGCGGCGGTCTTCATCGTTTTTCTCTATGTCGGCGCGTTGTTTTTCTCGTCGTTTTTCACCTACCCGGAAGGCTTGCGCGGCGCGTTCGAGGCTTACGCGATCTGGACGAAAACGGGCAAAACCGACCATACGCAGAACGGTTTCTGGGCTTACGTCCGCTGGGGAATGATTATCGAATCACCGCTTTTGATTCTTTCCGCGCTCGGAACTTTGATCGCATTTTACAAAGCACGGCATCGGTTTGCGATGTTCACGGGACTTTGGGCATTCGGGCTTTTCGCGGCTTACACCTTGATTCCGTATAAAACGCCGTGGCTCGCGCTCTCGTTTCTTTTACCGATGTGCATCGTCGCGGGCTACGCCGTCAACGAGCTGATCTCGTCCAAACAAATCATCGAAAAAATCGCGGGCGCGGTGCTGGCGGTCGGTGCGACCGTCATTCTCGCTTTTCAAACCTACGACATCAATTTCGTGCGTTACGACGACGACCGGATGCCGTATATCTACGCGCACACGAAACGCGGCTTTCTGGATATGATCCGGCAGATCGAATATTACGCCGACAAAAGCGGGCAGGGCAAAAAGGCGAAAATCGAGATCGTTTCGCCCGATTACTGGTCAATGCCGTGGTATATGAACGATTATCCGAACGCGGTTTTTCATGGGAAACCCGTTGACGCGAACAGTGCCGAGATGATCGTTGCGAAAAAAGACGAACAGGACGCGGAAATCGTTTCGCGTTACGGCATTCGCTACAAGCTCGCCGGCGAATATCCTTTGCGTCCCGGCGTTGATCTGGTTCTGCTGGTGCGGCGCGATTTAGCCGATTCGGATGCGAAAGACATCTATTCGGTTTTCGGCGACCCGCTGACTATTGCGCCTGATGATTCTCCGTTGACGGGAACAGAAGACAAGGAGTAATTTTAAACTTTATTTAACCCGGAGCGGTTAAAGTTTGCATATACGGGTCAGAACCGCCTGCGGTAGCGGGCGGGTTTTCTCGGTTAATTGAAAAGCCTCTCTGCCGACGCTTGACCCGCCCGCTACCGCAGGCGGTTCTGACAACTCGCCCAAACCATATATTGATTCCGTAATTGCTGTAAGTCTTCAGTTAGTGTCGAAACACGTGTTGGCGATAGTGATAAAATCCGAACTCTCTTTAAAGCCGTAATCCGCGCCGTCCCAGAGCTTTAATTTTTCAGAAGTTTCGGCAAAATCTGTCTGCGTGAGATTCGGGAATTCTTTTCGCCATTGCGGACAGGCTCGTTTTTTGACCGTTTTGCGAACATTTGAGCGAAAGCCGAAAAGGCTGACGAAAACCGACGGATTCAACGCCTCGTTGAGATGATTCGAGATAAACGGTTTGAGCAAAGATTCGCGCAGGTTTACGTTTTCGTTAAACTCCCAAACGCCTCGTTTCAAAACCAGAATCGGCGCAAACGTTTTTTCGCCGATTCTGATTTCCCGCGTCAGGTTTTCGTAAAACTTCATTCCGGCAAAATTCGCCGCCAAGTCCGCATTGGAATACACGCCCGAAGCCCAATAGCCGTAATATGTTTTCTCGGTCATTTTGCCCCAGTTGACCGCCTTGCGAACGCCTTCCCGATACGATATTTTTTTCGCTTTGGCGCGTTCGACCGTTTGGTAATAGGTGTAGCCCTGCTGAAAAAGATGCGCGATTTTGTCGGTGCCGAGTTCGATGCCGTAGAGTCTGACCGTGTCGCTGATGGTCAGATAAAGAACCGGCGATGTGCGGTAGATTGATTTCCCGAACGAGGTTTTAAAGCGCGCCGGCTGTGCCTTAAACCTGTGCGATTCCATCCACGTTCCCGAATTCGTAAACGGCGGAATTCCGCCGCCGAGCGGTTTAAAGACGGCACGGACAATTGCCGCATCCGAACGTAAGTAGTCGAGCTTGGCGCGTTCTTTTTCCGGCGAACCGCAATTTGATTCAACCGGATTTTTCTCAAGACAATTTTGATGTTTAATGATTTGCGCGTTTATTTTACCGATTGCTTTCGTGATATTTTCCCGCGTGTAATCCGCAACTTCGTCGCCGATGTCGGCAAGCGGTTTTTCGGGCAGATTATACTGATCGGTTTCAAAAGCCCGCGCCGAAAAAGACTGCATCGCCAAAACGGCGCATAAAAAAACGGCGGCGATCTTTTTCCCATTCATAAAAGTTCAGAGTAACGGCTTCAGCCGTCAAAACACGTTCTCACTATCCAACTCGAACGATAACCCGAAACCCGTCTGAAAACAAACGTTTATCGCGCCTAAAGACGCAACTCTTACTCGACGCTTTCGGACGGCGCACCATCCTTTTTGAAAAAACGCAGTTCCATCGAACCGATAATCGCCAGCACGAGCATCGTCAGAATCGTCGCCAGCAGTGCCAGCCCGAGACCACCCAAACCGACCGCGACACCGATTGCCGCCGAAATCCAGATACTCGCGGCAGTCGTCAAACCTTTGATGTCGCGCTTGTCGTCCAGCTTCAAAATCGCCCCCGCGCCCAAAAACCCGATGCCCGTGACAATTCCCTGAATGACGCGCGATAAACCGTCCGAACTCATCCCGTAACCCGCGCAGGCAAGCACAAACACGGTCGTCCCCAATGTCGCAAGAATATGCGTCTTGATGCCCGCCGGTTTGCCCGCCCTTTCTCTCTGCAAACCGATCACCGCCCCGAGCAAAGCCGCCGCAACCATCCGAATCAAAACCTGCGTAAACTGCCGCGCATCCGGAAAACCACGCGTCAATTCTTCCCAAATAATATCCATCTTCTTCCCCCTTGATGTTAAATCCATGTTAAATTTCAATCCTAAAGGTTGAAATCTTTACAGGCAAAGGAACAATTGAAAATCTTCGGAAAAAATTATTCGGAAACGCGTTTCAAGTCGCTGAAAGCGTCGAATAAACTGCCGATTGATTGTTGCTCGCCGTCAGCGAGCTATTGAAATATTTTCTGCTTTTTTAGCTTTAAAAAGGTTATAATGCTGTTGTTTTTGCAAGTTTTATTTCTCTAAAATTGATTTAAATCCAATTCATCATTTTTTTATTATGAAACGTAAACGAAATTCTCAACCAATAACCTCAATTCGATTTTCTGATTATTTCAAACTTGGAAAATCACAAGCTGAACTTGATTTTGTAGATATTCCTTTGGACACAGATATAAGTTTATTTGTCGATCCTTATGCTTTGAGTATTGAAAATGATTTGTGGTTTATAGAATGCAATAATCTTGTTGTTGATTATTTTCAACTTGTTATTAGCAGTATCATGAGCAAGGAACTTCAAACTGCCAGAATACTACTTTCTAATTTACACGAACCGAATGATACGCATTTGGGTTTATCAAGAGGCAAGCCTTCTGGACGTGGAGTTGGTTCTGTTCAAGCTGGAGCTATTTACAATCAGTTAAAAGACAGTAAAGCTGCTCTTACTGGAAAACTTCAAGATTTATCTGATTGTGAATTGCTAATTCCCGGAATCAGTAATGACAAAATATCGGATATTACAATAAATATTATCCGTAGCAAGTTAGTCGAATACACAGAAACTCAATGCCAACTTCACGATATTGCTACAAGGCAAGTTGCATCAGGTTTATATTGGGATTCCGAAAGTTCCAAGTGGAGAAATCGTTATGCAAATTTACCTGTTTATAATGGAAGACGAATAATATTAATTCCAAAAGCAGCAGTTCGAGTTCATCTGACAACAGACTATCAACAATATTACAAACATTTTGTGCTTGAATATTTACAAGCCGAACATTTAAATGCTGGTTCGTCTTTGGTTGAAATCTTAAAGAATGGTAAACGTAAAGTGTATAAAAAAACGCTTCAAGAAGAATATCCATTATCGAAAGAGTTCTTGTTTGAATTCTCAGAGGAACATCCAGAAGTTTTAGAACAATATAAAGAATCATTGCCCAAAAATCCTATCTACACTACTGACGAGGAAATTGAGAGAAAACAACCTGAACCAAGAAGAATCAATCTTGAAAAACTTACCGACGATTTAGATGAAATTGAAGAAGGAACAGATTCAGCAAATTTATTTCACAATTTTATAATTGGCGCGTTAGAAACTATTTTCTATCCTGCGCTTCGTAAACCTGTCAAAGAACAAAAAATTCACGAAGGTAGAAAAAGAGTTGATATAGTTTTTAATAATGGTTCTGACAGAGGCTTTTTCTTTGATTTAACCGCAAAACATAAAATCAAATGTCCTTACATTTTCTTTGAGTGTAAAAATTATTCCAGCGATCTAAAAAATCCTGAGTTTGACCAACTAAGCGGAAGATTTAGCGATAAAAGAGGAAATTTTGGTATTCTTGTTTGTCGAAAAAACAAAGATAAAGATTTGATGTTGAAAAGACAAAAAGACATCTTAAATGACAACAGAGGTTTTGTTCTCGTTCTTGATGACGAGGATATAAAAGCCTTAATTCAACTCAAATCTAAAAAGGAACGAAACGGAATTGATGATTATTTAGATAATCGTTTCAGACAAATAGTTATGTGAATTATTCTATCTAATTTTTCTGAAACGATACCTGTTTTTAATATAACTCGAAAAATATCTTCCTTTTGACGAAGCATTCATTAATGACTCGAATCTTTCTAAAGGAACATTGAAATACTGATAGATTCCGCCGCTATGAAATTTAATTTCCAATACTTCATCGTTAGCATCATAACCAACAGATTCAAGATTTGATGATGAAACACGCTGTCTTTCCATAATACTTAACTCCCCAAATTAAATCCTAATATTTCCGATTTTTTCAGGCTTTTTGTCTGAACCCGGTTTTAAGTAAGGCGAATCGGTCATCGTGCGTTTGTCCTGTTCGCCAGTGGAATGCCATTTGAGCCATTCGGAAGGCGCGTCGAAGGTTTCGCCGCCGTGTTTTGTCAGGCGCGGGCGGATGCGGCACATGACGGGCGTGTTGATGCCGACACCGCTGATGACGGCTTGACCTTTGGTGAGCGCGGGCAATTCGGCGAGCATTGCGCGTCCTGCTCCTTCGACCGATTGGGCGACGGTTTGCTGGTCAATCGGGTTGACGATGCGCATAATGATCTGCGTCATACATTGTGAAAGAACGTCCTGATCGAGTTTGCCCGGTCTTTGCGTAATCAAGCCGATGCCGACACCGAATTTGCGACCTTCAGCGAGAATTTGCTTTAAGATATTGGTCGAAACGACGCTCGTTCCGGCGGGCGCGAAGCGGTGCGCTTCTTCCAAAAGCGTAAAGACGGGATACGGCAGATAATTTTCGCCCGTCGAGGCTTCTTCGCGGACGGTCAGCATTCGCGCTTTGTTGACGCGGCGCAAAAGCGTGCCGACGATGACCTGCTGTTCGTGCTGTTCGATGTCGGATAATTGCAAAACCGTACAGCGTCCGGGTTTGAAAAGGTCTTGGAGCGGTATGTGGTCGGATGCCGAAAAAATGCTGTCGGGTTTGTCGAAACGCGAATCGAGCCGCCACAGCAAACCTTCGATTGACGAAACGTTTCCGCCGTCGCTCTTTCCTTCCGAGCCGTATTTCTGCGCGACGACTTCATCGCGCAAATCGTGATAGGCGTAGGCGTAATCCTGCCGCCGCTCGACACGCTGTTTGTCCTGTAAAGAGCGAAACGCTTGCGCAAGAAAATGAAGCATTTTGTCGCTCGTGCCTTCGGGCAAAAGATATTTCACGTCGGCTTCGGTGAGCGTCGAAAACCTGACTTTTATCTTTTCGGGCGTAAAGATTTTGACTTCCGGTTTATAGCCGTTTTCGCCCGCAAACTGCGCGTCGCCCATAATTGACTGCATCGTGTGATATTCGCCGTGCGGGTCAACGATCAAAACCGCCGCGCCGTTATACGGGCGCATCATTTCCTCGATCAAAACGCCCGCCGTGTAGGATTTTCCCGAGCCGGTCGAAGCGAGGATCGCGAGATGAGTCGAAACGACTTCCCTGATCGAAAGCACGACCGGAACTTCGCCTTTTTTGCGCGTCAGCAGACTTCCGATATGCGCCGAGCCGAGTTCCTGCGCTTTTTTCGGACTGAGCATTTCCGCCAGAGTTTCCGACGATGCGAGATAACACGCGTCGCCCGGATTCGGCGGAATGCGCGGGTTGTTAAAATCCTTGACCAATTTATCGTAAAAACCGATCGTTTCCACCGTTATCTCGTAAATTTCACAGCCTTCGGAATCTAAACCAATCAATGAAGAAACAAGCGACGGCGGCGTGTTCGGGTCTGACAGAAAAGTGTCGGGCAGATTGCGCACCAATTTTCTGCCCTTAATCGTGCCGACGATCTGGCGCACTTCGTCGCCGTCTTTCGCTTCGTAATAGACGAATTCGCCGATGCGCGTTTTTTTATTGTCCTTGGTGATAAAAAGATATTCGTGCGGCAATTCGCCCGGACCTTTGACCGTGCCGGTCAGGAAATCTGCTTTTGTCATAAATTGAATCCGATAGAGTAAATTTTCTAACCGATTATAACACGATTTTTTTGCGATTCACGGGAACAAATCCTGCGAACACGGTGTCTAAGCGATTACCAATTTAAGGGAGGCAACAAAAATGAAATTTAAAATAGGTCTGAAGCAAATCTGGCTCGCGGTCGGTATTTTTTCGCTGATTCTTCCCGTTTTTCTGCCGTCCGAAGCCGACTCGAACAACGCGTTTCTAAACATCGTCGGCATCGTCAATATCGTGATGTTTATCCTGTCTCTGCCGTGCAGTCTGTTCGGTCTGCCGCTCGTCTTTTTCGCGTGGTATGCGCTCGAAATGAACCCGAATTCGATTCAAGGCGCGTATCTCAACACGATCCTGTTTTTCGCTCTCGGCTTCGTCCAATGGTTCTGGATCGCGCGTTTCTGGTCGCCGACCGAACCGATCCTTCAGGAAATAAAGCTAACGTGATTTTAGGGTTATTTTTTGCCCACGAAACACACGAAAGACACTAAAAAATTTAAAGGTTTATTCATTTCGTTTATTTCGTGTGTTTCGTGGGCAAAATTCGGTTGTTAACGGATTTAATAGCTCTTCGTCAATTCGATCCCGCTGTAATAATGTTTGAGAATCGCGTCGAATTTGATGCCCATTTTGCCCATTCCGTATGCGCCATACTGGCACATTCCAACGCCGTGTCCCCAGCCGCGTCCGGTGAAGGAATATGAGATAACGCGCCCGTTTCCGTCGTAGCGTTTGTTCATCACGAAAAGCTGTTCTCTAAGCCGCAGGGCGGAACGGATTTTGCCGCCTTTTAAGGTTTTAACACCGTTTGAACCGATGATTTCGAGTTCCGTCGCACGACGCGAATAGCCTTTTTGTTTGATCTTCACATCGTAAAGCGTACCGATTCCGCGCACGTAACGCGACAAGCGCGATTGAACGGCGGAAGCCGTCAGATTCGCATTCCACATCGTGAACGGCGACATTTTTTCGGCGACGGTCGGCTGTGCGGTCGGTTTAATTTCGAGATAAATGACCGCGCCCGTCGCGTCGGTTTGAAAATTGACGGTTTCGCCGCCGACGAGCGCGGTTTCCTTGACCTGATAAAAATCTTCCCCGAATTGGCGGAACAGAAAAACGTCTTGTCGAAGCGCGAAAGTGCGTTTAGATTTGCCTTGTTTGATATTCAAACTGCCGTTCTCAGACGCTTCCGTAACACCGCTTTGCAGCGCGGGCAACCATTTCTTTTTATCGTAAATTTGCTGGATCAGCCGCAGCATTTTGGCGCGTGAAAAAGCCTTTTGCGGTTTTAAGGTCAGATCGGGATAGATCGTAAAATAACCGTCGCGCAGAAGAATGGCGATGTTGGCGCGGGCATCTTTCGGGATTTCCGCCGCGTCGTCGAAAGAAAGCTGATAACTGATGTCGGAATCGCTCAAAAGCGTGTCGGCGTAGGCTTCGGGATAAACGTAGCTGACCAGTAGTTTTGCTAATTCCGCCGGTTTTGCCGTGTCTTTGGTGACGTTCGGATAGGTTTTGCCGAATTTCGAGGCGAGATTATTCATCCAGTTTGAAATCTCGCTCTGCGTCGGCGCGTCTTCAAACCAATCGTCGGTCATCGGGTTCGCGTTGAGCTGAAAATTGTTGACGGCGAGCCGCGACATCAGACGAACGAGCTGCAGATTTTGCTCATCGCGCAAACGAGCGGGTGCGCGCTGTGTTTTTATCAGAAACGGCGCGAAAAACTTGCGGCTTTCAAACGAACATTCGACACCGCGCAGATATGGTTCGTTAAACTCGAAAATATTGCCCGAATTTTCTGTCCGCCCGCCGCAGGTCGAAGTGTAAAGCGCGTTGATCGGTTTGCCGTTGTGCGTCGCGACGATGCCGCGCGTCTGCTGAACGGCTTGCGTCGCCATCTGGTTTTCCGCCGAAACGCCGTCGTAAACCTGCGACCAGACGGTCGGCAGAAGATCGAAGCCCTGCGAAGCGAAACCGTCTTTATTGGCAATCGCGTAAGTGCGCGCCGCAATCGCCTGCGCCTTTTGCGCTTCGAGCGACGGCAGACTCAATTCGCGCGGCACAACGCCCAGCAGATAATCTTCCATCGAAACGGCATTAACAACTGTCAGAGTTCCGCGCGAATTGACGAAAACTTCGATCTTTCCGCGATACGCTTTGCCGTTTAATCTGACCGGCACGGCGCGTTCATTGAGCGAGCCGAAAGCGAGCGGTTTAAACGACGAAAATTTTGCCGATTCGCTTGAACCCGAAACTAAAATTTCCTTTAAATTCACGTCAACCGGCACGTTTGTCGTCGGCTGGGTCGAGCCGGTCGTTTTTATCAAACTGCGCACTTCCGATTTTCCGCCGGTTTTTAATTGCTGCGAAAGCGCGACCGCGTCTTCCGACGGCTGAATTCTTTTTTCCGTGATGATGACGACATCTTCAAAACCTTTTTCGGCAAGATCGGCTTTGTATTGATTCGCGTCTTCGATAGTTTCTTTCGTGTCGCCGATGATCACGCGCCACGTGTTCGGCGCGATTCCGAGCAGCGTAAACGCCTTTTCGCCGCCCGCGCGAATATCGGCGGCAACCTGGTCGGCAACCGTCTGCGATTCGAGATTTTGAATCTCGAATTTATAAAACTCGATTTCGGGCGGGCGATACGCGCGCGGCGCGATGAAAACTTTATTTGTCGCCAGAAATTTATTCGGCTCGTTGGGACTAACCGCGACGAGCGACGAATCGGTTGTCGTGATCGAAACCGAACGCGCGTTTGTCGCCAGACCGATGCGGACGGTCGGCTCGCTTGCCAGATAAAAAAGTCCGGTTTCTTCGGCGGTAACGGTTTTGAAACTGATAAATACAAGGAAGAGCGCGAACAACACAAGGGGTCGCAGATTCATAATGATAAAGTTTAACACTTATCGAAAAGCGCGGACAAGAATTTCGCGCGAGATTCTTGTCCGCGTCCGGATGTTCGGCGATTTTCCTTTATTTCGCCTGACTCAAAGGCGGCAGATTAATCCCGTTTGAGAAAAAAAGAACAAACCTTTATTTATTTTATAAGCATCAGAAACATTGCGGTTCGTGAAATTTTTCAAATCGCAAATTATTTTAACAAGGGTAGTTTACAAGGAGGGTAGTTTAGTGAGAACAGCAACAATCAGATTTCCGAGTATTGACAGCGAAACGCGATTTAAATCGGTTTTGGGGCGCGTCGGCGTAATGGCAAAGATTTTGCGCGACAGTGAGCAGGTAACGCTCGCCATTCGTCCGAAGGATATTCAAAATTTCAGGGAAAATTTAAGCATCAGAGGCTTGGGGCATTGTCCCGTAACGAAAGCCGTCCTGCAGTATCTGCAGGAGAATCCGACCGAATTTTTGCAATTCCAGTATAAAGTTTAGTTTTCTTTACTGAGCGGAGATAGTTGGCGGTTGGCAGCAGCAGTTGGCAGTCAGAAGTATTTCATCTTCTGCCAACTGTAGCTGCCTGTTGCCATTCGGTCTGTCGTTTAGCAATTGCCGGTTCAAAATAAGCACAGCCGCTAAAATTAGTGAGCGCAATTTTGGCACGCCTCGTTTTGCGGTTTATATTCGACGATGCGCCCCGCCCGGTTGAATTCCAGATGACAGCATTCGAGCAAAGCCTCTTTGAGTTTTTCGCGTCCTCTCTGGACGCGCGATTTTGCGCCCGAAAGCGAAATGTCCAATTTTTCGGACAATTGCTTTTGCGTCAATCCCTGAATATCGGTCATCAGCAACGCTTCGCGGTATTTTTCGGGAAGCTCGCCGACCATCGGTTCGAGCCACCGCAGAACTTCTTCCTCGACATTTTTTTCGGACGGTTCAAAGACTATTTCATTTAGAATCTCGTCGGAGGATTCGACCGCCGGTTCGCGCTCGCGGTAATAATCAATTATCGCGTTTCGCGTTGTTTGAAAAACCCACGGATAAAGTTTATCCGGGTCTTTTAAGCCCGAAATATTCTGATGAATCTTGATAAAGACATTTTGCAGAACGTCTTCGGCATCCGATTCATTAACGATTCGTTTGGCGATAAATCCCTTGAGCCGATTTTTCGATTCATACCAGATTCGGGAAACAATTTCACCCGTTTCGATCTGCATAATTTTTCACCTCAAAAAAATTTTCGTTTATTTTCCGTCAACCCGATTCTCTCGCGTCTTAAATCCGAAATCCTTTTCATATACGCACAGCCGTAAATGATTTAGAAATATTAAACCTCTTCATCAAATATGTCAACCCGTATTTGAGTATGCTATAATATTTTCGTCATGAGCAAAGAAAGATTATTTGATATGGAATTGTTTTTTTCGGCACTATCGGACCGGACGCGGCTTCGGCTTCTTAATTTAATGAGCGAGGAAGAGATCTGCGTCTGTTATTTTCCCGAGGTGATCGGCACGAACCAGCCGAAAATTTCGCGGCATCTGGCATATTTGAGAAAAGCCGGTCTGGTCAGCGTCCGGCGCGAGTGGAAATGGGCGCATTACCGCCTGACCGAACCCGAAAACGCGCGCGCGGCAAAGGTTTTCCGCGAAATTCTGGAATGGCTCAAGGAAGACGAAGAAATGCGGCGCGACCGCGTTCAGATGATGCAAATGTGCTGCGCTCCCGTGCAGCAGCAACCTGTCAGCATTCAGGGTGCGCCGCGTCCCAAAAAAATTCTGGAGCAAGCCGAAGCTTGATAGACAGGTCAGAACCGCCTGCGGTAACGGGCGGGTAATGCGTTGGTTGGCAGTCGGCGGTCAAAATTCTGATGATAACTGCTTTTCGCCAACCGCCAGCTGCCGGTTGAAACAAAAACCATCCGCTTGCGGCAGCACCTTCTTCTGACTTGTCACTGAAAATGATAGCTGACAGATAACAGATAAATCTATCAGTTATCATCTTTGATCTCTCATCTATTCCGAATCCGTATTTCGATTTCCACCGCTTCCCGTTTCCAACAAAAAACCGCTGCCGCCAACGAAATCCCGCCTCTTTCACAACATTTTAATTTCTTCCGAAAAAAAGTTTGCGTCCTTTTTCCGAATCGCCCGTCTTTAAGAGCGAAACCCGCAAGGGAAAAGTCAATAAAAAACAGGAGATTAAAAAATGAACACGCATACTTTTAGATACGGAAATTTTTTTGCCGCTTTGATAATTATTTTTGTCACGGTTTTCAATTCTTTCGGAGTCGCGGGCGACACGGAAAACATTCGCCTGCCGGAAACGGCGCATTACGCCAAATTCGCGCAGCTTGACGGCAAACCGCAGGCGGGAAATGAAACGCTCGACGCATTAACCTTTCCGCTTGCCGAATGGGGACCGCTGATGAGCTGGAAGCTTTTCAGAACCTATTACGCCGACAAACCGCTCGGCGCCTTTCAAAAATACGAGATGCCGGCGAACAGCTCCAAACGAACACGCGCCGAACTCGATTATCTGCTCGAACTGCAGCGCACGCGCACGCCCGAAGAACTGGCGTGGAGTTTGAAGATCGCCGATATTTACTACAATCCGATGCTGATCAACCCGGCTGATAAAAAATACGCGGCGAACCGCGAAAACCTGTTTTATGTCGGACGCGGTCTCGGCGAATGGTATCGGAGCGAAAATCTTCCGCAGACGACCGAGCTTTTAAGCCGCGTGATTCACGATTCGATGGTTTATATGGTCGAGTTCAAGCTGAAATACGCGCGCCCGCGCCCGTATGTTGTCGAACCGAATCTGAAAGTCGCGCAGCCATTGCCGCACGGCGCTTTTCCGAGCGGGCATTCGTTCGGAAGTTTTGTTAATGCCGAAATAGCGGCGCGGCTCGCGCCCGACCGCCGCGACGATCTGATGAACGCGGCGCAGGAATTCGCGTGGTCGCGCGAACTGCTCGGCGTGCATTACCCGTCGGATTCCGAAGCGGGCAGAATCTGGGCGGCGGAATTCGTAAAATTTCTTTTTGAAAACAAAAAGTTCGTCAAGGATTTCGAAGCCGTTAAAAAAGAATGGGCGCAGAAACGTCCGAAATAAAACGATAAAACCCAATGCCGGAGGAAAAATCCTCCGGCACTTTTAAAAGGAGAAACGCTATGCGGCAGACAATAACAAGTTCGCTAAACAAAGAAATATTCGTTAAACCTTTCGCGGGAATCAGCAATTTTCTGGGCGCATTTTTCGCCGCGTCCGAAGTTTGCGAGCGTGAAAAGATAAATTGGCGCGTCAATATTCTGCGTTGGGGATTGGGTTTTATCTATCTCTGGTTCGGCGCGCTGAAGTTTTTTCCCGATCTGAGTTCGGCGGAACAAATCGCCGGAACGACCGTCGAAATGATGAGCTTCGGCTACTTAACGCCCGCTGTTTCGCTGCCGCTGCTCGCTTTTTGGGAAACATTGATCGGTTTGTCGCTGCTGACCGGAAAATTTCAGCGGGCGGCGATCTTTTCGCTTTATTTTCACATTGCCGGAACGCTGACGCCGCTTGTTTTACTGCCCGAACAAACGTGGCGGACGCCGCTCATCGCCGCTTCGCTCGAAGGTCAGTATATTTTTAAGAATCTCGTTTCTTTCGGCGCGGCGCTGGTCATCAATTCCGCGCCAAGCTGCCGGAAATAAGAGTTGGTCAACAATTCTTATTTTTCCAAAGCGTTAAAAATAAACGGAAACGTCGCCCACGATTGCCCGCGATGCTGCGGGCGAAAGGCAAAAAGTATGATCTTGCCTTTGCCGTAATCGGTTTCGGCGAGCGCAGTTTTGCCGTTCATAAATTTTTCGCCCAACGTCCAGCCCGATAAAAGCGAATCTTTATCGGCATAGCGCGCGACGGTTTTGACCCGCGTTTCATCGGCGATCTCATACGCCGAACTGTTTGTAAAATACGCGGCGGTTTCTTCGCGTAAACCTTTGGCTAAAGAAAAGGTTTTATCAACTTTCAATTTGACGATTGAACCCGGATTGTAAAATTCCGACCGTTTTAAGCCATTCAGGACATTCTTCATCGGCAGGTTAAACCGCTTGATAACCATCTCACAACTGTCATCAAAACATATCAGTTTGCCGCCCGCTTCGACGAATTTCTTTAGATTTTCAACGCCCTGTTCGGTGATTCCGCCCGCAAATTCCGCCGGGTAGCGATCGGTGTTCAAGCCTCTGACAATTATGTTTTCGTTATCGGCAGGCAGAATCATCGCGTCGAAATTCAGATTGTTGTTGCGAAAATCCGCGTCCTTAACCGACGTGAAAGGAATTTGGAAATTATCGAAAACAAGCCGCGTCCAGCCTTCGTCCATCGAACTCGTAAACCCGCGATAAAGCCCGATCTTCGGATTTGTTTTCAAAGGATTCGGTATTTTCCCGAACGGTTCTTTATTCGGAGATAAATTCAAAACTGCCCGCGCCTGATTGATGTTTTCGACCTTTTTGAGTGTCGTTCTGAACCGCTCCAAATCGCGCGTGTCCCAAACCGCTTCCGCTTCGACACCCATCTGCAAAGGCAGCGTCCAGCCCGCGACATCATAAGGAACTTCCGCTTCGCCGTTTGCCGTCAGACGATTCGGGTAAACCTGTTTTTCAAAAAGGCTCAGAATATTGTTTTTCTGCGGCTGATTGACGAAAACCAAAAACGAGCCAAGCGGCATTTCGTGAAATTCGCCGCGTTTTGCCGATTCCATCGCGAAATAACCTTCGTTGGTCATCTGATGAACTTCGATTCCCTGCCACATCAAAATTTCGAGAAATCGGGAAATCGTTTCCGTGTTCGGTTGTCCTGCCGTGATGACAAAAGCCTGCGGTTCGTTCCGTTTCCGCTCAAGATTGGCTTTACCCAGACCATAAAAATTCCGCAAATAGCGCGGACGAAATTTTGCTGCCAGCTCCAGAAGTCCGCGCGAGGCGATCATTTCGATATTGGCAATATCCGCCGGTCGCCACGTGCCGCCTTGCCATGCGTCGGGAAAATTCGTCGCGGTTTCAAGCAGACTCGGAAGCCCGCGCACATTGCGCGTTCTGCGTAAATCTTCCTCCGTCACGGTAATCGGCGACATCAGATTCGCGCTCGCGGCTTCGGACAAAATGCCGATCGAGTTGTGATAATACGGCGCGGAGCGAAAACCGCCGTGCCACCACGTATCGTAAGCCGCGTTAGTCGCCACGCCCGCGATGTTTTTTGATTGCAGATCAGCCGCCATTTTGTAGCCGATCAATCCGACTTCGCGCAGAATCGAAGGCGCGAGACGCGGATTCGGCGGGTCGAAAAAAGGCGGGATCGTAAAACGCGAAGAAAATTGCCCCTGCTGATGAACGTCGTAAACAATCTGCGGAAACCATTCCTGCCAGTAAAGTTTCGTGATTGCCTGCGTTTCGCGCAGATTCATCATAAACCAGTCGCGGTTGTTGTCGTGTCCGGCGTAATGATGATAAAGTTCGGGCGGCGCGCTGCCTTCGGATTTCGTTCCCAGAGTTTTGCGATACCAATCGGCGACAATGTCAATGCCGTCGGGATTTGACGAAGGAATCAGCAGCAGAATCGTGTTGTCGAGAATCTCTTTTGTCGTTTCGTCCGTCGCCGTTGCAAGTTCATACGCCAAGTTCATTGACATTTGCGAGGCGACGATCTCGGTCGAGTGAATCGAACACGAAATCGAAACGATCGCTTTGCCCTGTTTGATAAGATTTTCAAATTCCGCCGCGTCTTTGACTAAATTCGGATTAGCGAGTTTGGCGTTGATTTGCCGCAGTTTTTCGAGATTCTTGATATTTTCCGCCGATGAAATAAAGGCGACAATCAAAGGTTTGCCGAGCGTCGTTTTGCCGATTTCGCGCACCGTAACCTTATCGCTTTTGGCATCGAGTTTGGCAAAATAATCCGTAATCTGCGACCAATCGGCGATGGTTTTGTCATCGGTCGGCTGAAAACCCAAAACCGATTTCGGAGTCGGCGCCTGCGCTTTAACAGTGGTCAGTGTGCAGTGGACAGTGGTCAGCAAAAGAAAACTCATTAAAAAATAACTGACCACCGACCACTGACCACTGACCACAAACTTTGAAATTTGAAATTTGAAATTTGAAATAAACGATTTTGATTTTAGACTATTAAGCATGCAAAACATTTCCCTTGAAGCAATTCGAGATAATAAAAAATTGACCTTTCCTGTCAAAGAGTCTAACAAATCAAAAATCATCGGCAAACTGCGTTACTGGTGGAGTTTATCGTTCGCCGGGTTTTTACTTCTTTTTATCGCTTTGCCCGCGATGATTATTTTGCAGCTTATCAATCGCCGGATGGGATTTTATCCGCTGTGTTTGTGGGGCGCGAAACTTTGGATTCGCGGTTCGGGCATTGATGTCAAGGTTTCGGGCAGAGAAAATTTAGAAAAGGATAAATCATATATTTTTATCGCCAATCATCGTTCATATATTGACACGACCGCGCTTTTTGCGTATGCCGGAAAAAAAATCGGTTTAATCGCTAAAAAGGAAGTTTTGAAAGTTCCGGTTCTGGGTCAGGGAATCAGTTTTATAAATTTTGTGACGATTGACCGTTCAAATCCGCAAAAGGCAATCCAAACGATGAACAGAGTTCGTGAAATTGTTGACAGCGGTTATTCATTCGGTGTTTTTGCCGAAGGAACGCGCGCGATGCCGGGCGATCTTTTGCCGTTCAAGAAAGGCGCGTTTCATCTCGCAATGCAAACCGGCGCGGCGATCATTCCGGTCGCCATTAAAAATACCGATTATTTAATGGGCAAAAAAACGGGTGTTGTAAATCCGGGAACGATGGAAATAGTTCTGCTTCCGCCGATTGAAACAAAAGATGCCGGTGCCGAAGATTTGATGGAATTACTGAGAAAAACACGCGAAGCGATTGCCGAAGAGTTGGGAAAGTAAAAAGTAAAAAGTAAAAAGTAAAAAGTAAAAAATTATCCTTTTGTTTTGACGATAATAGTTCCGATTATGCTGGCAATTTCTAAAGATTCAATTTCTAATTCTCGAATTCCTTTGGCTAACGTGAATTCGGGATAAGAGATTCAGCGAACGGAACGCCGTCATCCTGACGGCACACGTCGCTGAAAGCGGCGTTCAAGCGCCTCGATATTCTTAAAACTTTCAAATAAATGAAGCGTTGAGCGTTTTTCAAACGCTGTGCCGCGCGTGATGACGGCGTTCCATTTTTATCCGGAATTGACATTTTGGCTACGTTTTCGTCAAATTCGGAAGTGGCGAGAATTAATCGCAGCCAATAATTCGACTCTCTCGCTTCTATTAACGAAATAGAGTTTTTATGAACAAAATCTGCTTTACTTTGTCCGGCAACAGATTCTTCCAGAATGGCACCAACAGTAAGTTCCGGCATCAAGTAGTTGATTCAAAACTGATTTGCCGACATCGGAATTTCTCGCCAAAAACCTGCAGAGTTTGATAATTCTAACTGCAAAAGCAAATGCTCTCTCACGAATGTCAAATATTTTCTTGCTCACCTTTTCAACATTAGCAATTTCTTCAACATTCTTTTCAGCTTTCATTTTTACTTTTTACTTTTTACTTTTTACTTACCTACGGCTTTTTCGGCGTTGGAGTCGGAGTCGGCTTGGGTTCTTCTTTAACTTCCTGTTCGTCATCGAGAATCTTCACATCGGTTCTGCCGACGCGGTAGTTTTTATACTTAACACGAAATCTTATTTTAACGACCTGTCCGCTGCTGAAAACCAATTCGTCGTCGGAAGTAGATAAAACGGGAAACCAGTATTTTCCGTCAATGCTGTCGCGCCACGTTTCGACGACCGGAAAACGCTGTTCGATGCCGTTCATATCCTTGCCTTCGGGAAGGGCTTTACCCTTTGATTTGACGATCATCAAATCGCGGTCGTCAACCCATATCCGTCCGCTGAAAAATTTCTCATTGCTTTTTCTCGAATTCGGCAGGGTTTTCGGCGCAACGTCGAAAACATATAGATCGAGTTCGTCAATTTTTTCCTTTCCGACGAATGTAAAATTATAATTACTAACATATTTCGGCTCGATGGCAAACGGGTTGACCCCGCCGAGATTTTCAATATCTTCGGGCGAAACCTGAATTCCCTTGAGAGTCGAAATCGGCGCGAAAAGAATTCTTTCAAAACGCGTTCCGTTTTCACTGAAGGTCATAAAGGAATTTCGGATAAAAATGCCCGTTGTTTGTCCGCCGAGTCCGATGGATTCAACTTTGACATCCCGGTTAAAGGCGTAATCGCCGAGGGCTTGCCGGAAATTAAACTCGTTTTCCGAAAATTGTTTGACGATTCTGTCAATTTCCGATTGTCCTAAATCGGTTTTGACGACATTCGAGGTCTGCTGTGCGAAGACACCGATTAACGAAAAACAGAAAACAAACAGGCTAAATAAAATTATTCGCGTTTTATTCATAATAATTTCTCCTGGCTGAATAGCTAACGAAATAGATGCAAATATTTTTCAAAAAGATGTTACCAGTTACGGATAAAATAAAAAAGAAACGCGCTTTTCAACAAAAACGCGTTTCTTTTAACCGAACCGTAAACCTGTCGAAATAAGTTTACCGGGTATAATCAATGCGCTCGCCGTTGTCGAGCCGCGTCGTGCGGATACCGTTGTTAAGGCGGGTCACGCGCGAGGTAACGCCGCCGCTCGTTAAGCGGTCGCCGTTCATCGTCGCACGAAAAGTCGTGCCGTCTTCAAACGTGATCTGAACTCTGCCGTTGCGATTGATTTCCATGGTGATCAAGCCGCCGGTTTGCGGGTTGCGACCATAGAATCTGCCGAGCGCCCAGTTCGGCACGTTTCCGCCGCCGCCGTCATTGTCGTCGTCGTCATCGTTCCAACCGCCGCCGCCGCTACGCTGGCTGAAATAATCGATTCTTTCGCCCGTATCGGTTCTGGTCGTGCGGATGCCGTTATTAAGACGCGTCACGCGCGAAGTAATGCCGCCGTTGTTCAGGTTCGTGCCGTTCATCGTCGCACGAAAAGTCGTGCCGTCTTCAAACGTGATCTGGACTCCGCCGTTGCGGTTAATATCCAGGGTGATCGTGCCGCCGGTCTGCGGGTTGCGACCGTAAAAAGTTCCGACCGCCCACGACGGGACATTTCCGCCGCCGCCGTTATTGTTGCCGCCGCCCGTTCCGTCGAGGCGCGGAAGATTGTAGGTTTCTGCTAATGTATTGATGTCGCGGCGCATCTGATTCCACTGACGCTCCAGGCGACGGGCAAAAGACAGCCTGTTCATCATATTATTGACCTGACGGGCTTCGTCCATTACGCTCTGGACGTTGTTGCGGCTTCGCCACCAGTTGTCGTTATTATCGAAGTTGCGGCGCAGACCGTCTAAAGCGTTCTCATAGCTCTCCACGATTCTGGTCAGACGGGAGCGATCGTTGTTGCTCACCGAACGATTTCTGACATAGGTATTAAAATCAGTCCGAAACGTGTCGCTGCTCTGCTCGAGACGCGTAATGATCGTGCCGACATCGCGCCGGTTATACCTGCGGCTATAGACGGATTCGTCATCCTGCGCGAACGAAAAAACCGGCAGCGCGATTGTAATCAGCCCTAAACCCAAAAATGCTAAAGCGAATAAATTAAATTTCCCTTTTTTCATATTTCCTCCTTTTTCTGACAAATGACCTTCCGAAACCGTATTTGTTTTGTTAGTCCAACTGAGTTTAATTTCAATAATTCAATCTTACACCTTATCTTTAAATTCACTCAATAATTTACTAAATCTTTAAGCGGCGATTTTGATTTCAAACAAAAAAGCCGGACATTGGATTGCCGACTTCTGAATTTAGTTTCCTTTTTTATTTACTTTTTGAAAAAATGTAAATATTTATTATTCGACAAAATCCACTTCGACATGGTTTTTGATAATCCCTTTATCGAAGCCTTCCTGCAGAAGACGCTTGACGCCTTCTTTGCCGCGTTCGCCGTAATCCAAAGTCAGGTCGTTAACCCACATCGCGACGAAACGGTCGGCGAGTTCGGGCGGCATATCGCGGGCAAACTGCATCGCGTAGGCAAGCGCGTCTTCGCGGTTTTCCATCGAATAGACGATTGAGCGGTGAAGATGCTTTGAAATCTGCCGCATCAAATCTTCGCCCAGCTCGCGCCGGATCGCGTTTCCGCCCATCGGCAGCGGCAAACCCGTGCGCTCGTGCCACCATTCGCCGAGGTCGAGAACTTTGCTCAAGCCCATCTGTTTGTAGAAAAGCTGTCCTTCATGAATCAGGAGTCCGGCATCGGCTTTGCCTTTTTGAAC
The DNA here is from genome assembly GCA_022843305.1 of Pyrinomonadaceae bacterium. Classification (GTDB taxonomy): domain Bacteria; phylum Acidobacteriota; class Blastocatellia; order Pyrinomonadales; family Pyrinomonadaceae; genus JAFDVJ01. Next base: position 28,560 of record JALHNX010000002.1, read on the forward strand.
GTAATCAATGATTTCGTCAAACGGCACGACCGTATATTCAAAATCCTGATTATAGATTCTCAGCGCGAGAAAAGCGCTCGTCAATTCGCCCGGAATGGCGATTTTTAAGTTCGGGATGTCTTCGGGTTTATATTGTTCCTTTGAAACGAGAATCGGACCGTATTTATCGCCGATGCTCGCGCCGTGCGGCAAAAGCGCGTATTTATCCGAAATATATGCGTAAGCGTGAAAGCTGACGGCGGTTACGTCATAAACTCCGTTTTTTGCGTCCTCGTTCAGCGTTTGAATGTCTTTTAAGGCGTGTACAAATTTTAATCCTTCGGTTTCGAGCTTGTTCGTTGCCAATCCGTAAAACATAAATGCGTCGTCGGAATCGGGTGAGTGAGCAACGGTAATTGTTCTAATTTCGGGCTTTACTTCAGTTTTTGCGTCCATATAATAATCGGGTGTAAAAAATATTCGTGCTATATAAAATCTGTATTTTACCGCTTTCGGCGTATTTATCAAAGAGGTGATGAAGTTCGGCAATCATCGGCTCGAAACGCGCATCGGTTTCCGACGGCATATAGGACGACGAGAGCAATCTGCCTTTTAACCCGTCAAAATCGAGCGTTTGCACATTTAAGAAGGTTTTCAGGGAAAATTCGGCTTGAAAAGATTTTTCAAAAATTTCTTTTTCAAGATTGTCGTGGCGCACTTTTTCGTAATCCGTGCCGTATTTTTTCAAAAGCTCTTCATACGCGCGCAAAAAGTCATTCGTGTCCAATTGCCGTTCGTTCCAGATCAGCGCGGCAAAACCGTCTTCGCGCAAAATCCGCCTGAATTCCGATGGCGTTTTATCTTTATCAAACCAGTGAAACGCCTGCGCCGCGATGACAAAATCAACCGAATTATCGGGCAAATTAGTGTTTTCGGCAGTTCCTTCGACGCTCGTAAATTGCGGGAAATCTTTTAAAAATTCTTCCGCCGCTTCGCGCATCGCCGCATTCGGTTCAACGCCGAAAACCGCGTTGCCGTTTTCGAGAAAAATTTTTGCTGAAATGCCCGTTCCCGAACCGATGTCGGCAACGACGCTGTTTTCGGTTAAATCCATTTCGTCACGGAAAACTTCCAGAATCTCCTTCGGATAACCGGGACGATATTTCACGTAATTTTCGACGCGATTTGAAAATCTTTCGACCGTATTGCTCATAAAATATTAATCTCCGGCAAGAAAAAACGTCATTTTCCATTTGCCGTTTTTCTTCTCAAAACCGGCGCGGTAATCAATCGGACTGCGGACGAATTCGGCTTTGACAAATCCTTTCTTGCCGCCGAGAGTTTTGATTTCATACCAATCGTCTTTTTCGGCATTACTTTTATCTTTAATGCTGTTCGTGATTTCAACGATATTGTAAGAAAGTTTTCCGACAACCGCCGCATTCATTTCGGGCTTTTCGCGCAGATTTACGTTGTTTCCGAAAATAATACTGTAGCTGAACGCGTCCAGCTCGTCGGGAAAGCCTTGAAAAGAATATGGCGCGATAAAAAGTTCGGTTTTGCCGCCGCCTTCCCTGAAAAATTTCCCGCCGTTCGTGATAACCGGCAGAAATTCGCTCCAGAATTTACTTTTTGAACTTTCGATTTTCCACGATTTCTTAAATTCCGCAATTCCGTCATTGCCGCCGAAGCTGTTTTTTATATCCTTATCAACGACGCTCAAAATATATTTCGCATCGCGCCGTTTCGCCGCCGCGATCAATTTCGTCCGAAACGCAAGAAACGACGCATCTTTTTTCGCTTCGTCAACAGGTTTAACGTAGCGTTCCTGCGCCGAAATTCCGATAAATCCAACGAAAATAAAACAGCAAAGAAGTAACGTTTTCATAGTAATTCTCCTAAAAAATTTATTTTCCCTTATGAAACTTCTTCCCCTGTCCACTCGGATTTTTTTGAATGCGGAATATCGAATTGGTCTAAAATTCGAAAACACAGATGTTCGACCAATTCTTCAATCGTTTTCGGGCGATGATAAAACCCCGGACTGGCGGGCAAAATCCGCGCTCCGGCACGCGAAAGTTTCAGCATATTTTCGAGATGAATCGAATTATACGGCGTTTCGCGCGGAACGATAACGAGTTTTCTGCCTTCCTTTAAGCAAACATCCGCCGCGCGATGAATCAGATTCGCGCCCGCGCCCGAAGCAATCGCGCCGAGCGTTCCCATCGAACACGGCACGATGATCATTCCCGCCTGTTTGTTTGAACCCGACGAAGGTTTTGCCGCGAGATTGTCGAGCCGCCAGAAGCGTATGATTTTCGAATCTTTCGGCAAACCGAGCCATTCATTGATTTTTTCGGCGTTCACATCTTTTAAATTCGCGCCCATCTCGACCTGCGCAACCGTTGCCGAAGTTCCCGACATCACCAGATTTATCGTTTCGACCGCGCCGCTCGCCGCCAGCAGCTGCAAAGTCCGGTAAGCGTAGATCGTCCCCGAAGCCCCCGTGATTCCGACTGTCAATTCCATATAAAAATAACTCTACACCGCGCGGAATCTTTCTGCCAACTTGGATTTGTATGATTTTAACGCAATCGCAGTGAATAAATTTAATTCATTTTTGCCATTTCACATCTTTCGGCTTTTTTGATCCAAAATTACAAAAAAACGCGCGTTTATTGATGAAAGCGGAATTTTTCCGCACTCGGAAGGAATATAAAAACAAGCGGCACGGATGTTGCTTGAATATCAAGCGGAGTTAGGTAATGAGTCGGAGAATACTGGAAAACGAGGTTTTACTAAATTTGATGAGCCACAGCGCGGTTTCTTGGGCATTTATAAAACTGTCTGCGGCGAGCAAATTCGTTCGCTTGTTTGTCTGACTTTTTGATTTTTTTCATTTGTCTTCTTTAAAGCTAAACGGCGATCCACCTCGCCGTTTTTCAATTTTAAAGCGATTTTGCCGAAAACCCGTTTGAAGGCATAGAATACAAATATGAATTCAAACGACATTGAAGAGATTTTAAATGCTCATTCAAAAGGAAATCTTTCGACGACCGAAGCAACCGACCGCCTGAAAAACCTGTCATACGAAAATATCGGCTACGCGCGCGTTGACCACGCGCGCGCCGTCCGGCAAGGTTTTCCCGAAGTAATTTTCGGGCAAGGGAAAACAAAAGAGCAGATCATCGGAATCTTTGAAAAGCTCGTCGCGCGTTCGCCGAATGTTTTGATAACGCGCACGACGGCGGAAGTTTACGGCGAAATCCGCAACGTTTTTACTGAAGCAGAATGGCACGCCGACGCGCGAATTATCCGCATTTTTCGTGATAAAACCGAACTCGGCGCGGGCGAAATCGCGATCGTCACCGCCGGCACGAGCGATATTCCCGTGGCGGAAGAAGCCGCTCTGACGGCAGAAACGATGGGCAACCGCGTCAAAAGAATCTGGGACGCGGGCGTTGCCGGAATCCATCGAATCTTATCCGAACGCGAAATTCTGCAAAACTCGCGCGTCGTCGTGGTCGTCGCCGGAATGGAAGGCGCGTTGCCGTCGGTCGTTGGCGGTTTGGTCAAAGTTCCCGTCATCGCCGTGCCGACTTCGATCGGTTACGGCGCAAGTTTCGGCGGAATCGCCGCGCTTTTGGGAATGCTCAATTCGTGTGCGTCAAACGTCACGGTCGTCAATATTGACAACGGCTTCGGCGCAGGCTTTGTCGCCGGTTTAGTAAATCGAAAGTTTGAAGAGTAATTGACCACCAAGCCGCGAAGAACACAAAGAAATTTATATTTAATAACTTTGTGTTCTTCGCGGCTTGGCGGTCAATTAAAAGATCAGGGATTCAGCAGAACGTAAAGTTTATCAGCCCAATCGGATTTCGCGCTTCTGAGAATTTCGTACTGCACTGCCGCCGAATCGCGGTCGCCGAGTTTTAAGTATGCGCGACCGAGATTGTAGCGCGCTTTTCCGAAATCGGGATTATAGCCGACGGCGTTGTTGAAAGATTCGACGGCTTCTTCGGTTTTGCCGAGTTCGAAATAGCTTTCGCCGAGATAATTATAGGTTTTCGCGTCGGGTTTGTAGGTTTTTAATTGCTCGAAAGCCGCGATCGCGTCAGCGTAGCGTTTTTGTTTGAAATACGCCGCGCCGAGTTGTTCGAAAGCGCCGGCGTGATCGGGTTTGAGCGCGACGGCGCGTTTGTAGGCGAGAATTTCTTCGTCCGTGCGGTTTAATCTGCCGAGGCTTAAACCTAAAGCATACTGCGCGTCCGGGTTGTCGTCATCGAGTCTGGTCGCTTGCCGGTAGGCTTCGACCGCCTCTTTGAATTGTCCGAGCGCAAAGCTCGACGCGCCGATATTGATAAAAGTTTCCGCCCATTCGGGACGCAGACGCGCGGCTTGTTTCGACGCTTTCAAAGCGTCCTGATGGCGACCGAGCATTCCGTAGGAAAATCCCGCCTGATACCACGCTTCGGCGTAATTCGGATCGGTTTCCGCCGCTTTTTCAAAAAACTGCACGGCGCGCGCATAATCGTCGCGTGAAAGATGCGCCAAACCCTGCGAATAAAAACTCTGTGCGGCGGAACGTTTATTTTTCTGCGTTTCGTTATTGAGCGTCGCAAAAGTTTGCAGTTCGCCGATTTTCATCCGCGCGATGCGCTCGGACGGCACGGCAAAATTCAAACTTTGCCCTTCCGCCGCCTGCAAAGTGGCGATGCCGATGACCTGCCCGAACATATTGACGACCGGACTTCCGCTCGAACCGGGCGAAATCGGCGCGGTGATCTGGATGATCTTGCCGTAACCCGAAATTTCCCGGACGGCGGAAACGATGCCGTTCGAGACCGAACCTTCCAAACCGTATGGATTGCCGATCACGACGATTGATTCGCCTTCCTGCGGAACGCGCTGAATGATCGGCAACGGAATCGCCATTCCCGGCGGAACGTCAACCTGCAACAAAGCCAGATCGCCTTCGCCGTCAATCGCCAAAACGCCTTTGACGGGAAATTTTTTGCCGTTCGCCAGATGAATTTCGGCGCGGCTCGATTTTTCGATGACGTGACGGTTGGTAATGATCTTGTCGGTCGCAACGAAAAAACCGCTGCCGCGCGAAATCGTATTCCCGCGCGCGTCGAAGGTTTCGATGGCGACCGCCGAAGGCTTGATGCGTTTGACGAGTTCGGGCAGAAAGTCCTGCGCCGCGCCGAATAACGGGCAAAAGCACAAAATCGTGAACAGGAAAATTATTTTAACGGCAATTTTCATTTTTCGGCGCGGTTTCTCTTGGGAATTATAAAGTTTTTATCGAATTCAAACAAATTCTTTCGCACAATAAAACGGTATCGCCAAATCAGATGCCGAGATTTGGCGATACCGTTGGAAGTTTTATAAATGATGGAAGATTTTACTGGCGAAGAAGCAGAAGCCCGCGCGTGAGCAAGGGCGGATAATGTTTCATCAAGAAATCCGCCCTTGCTCACGCGTGGGCTTCTGTTTATTGATTCAAATCACTTTATGATCCCGTTGCCGTCAAGCGCGGTGTAAACGTCCGTGTTGTAAAGACCGAGCCATTTGTCGGAATCGGGCGTTTTGAAAAGCTCGGCGTAAACCCGTGAATTAAAACTTTCAATTTCGAGCGGTTTGGCGCTTCGTGCGTTGAGCCATTCGTAAAGTTTCGTGTGAAAAAGAAAATCGTTGCGCGTCGTGTCGAGCGCGACATAATTCGTCAGATTCGACAAAAGGCTCGCAAACTGCGCGTCGGTCAAACCGGTTTGCCTGTTCTGCCGTTTGATAAAAGCCACGCTCGCGTCATCGAATTTCGTGCCGCCCGCGTAAAGTTTGGCGAGTTTTTTCCAATCGTCGAGATTGATCTGCGGCTCGAAACGCGAAAAATCGTCGCTGAAATCGCGTAAGATCGAAGCTTCGGTCAACATTTTCGTTACGGCTCGCGGCGCGACTTCCAAAGCGCCCGTGCCGTCTTTCGGTTCGGTCAGATTAACTTTTGCCGCCGCGACCGAATTGTTGCGGTGGCGGACGATCTCGTTAAACATCGCGCGGCGATAACGAAGCATCGCCGTTTCTCTCGGTGCGCCGGTCAAAGCGACGAGCGTTTTGTTGATTTCATTGGATTTTGTGAGATATTTCAAAAAATCCGAAGGCGCGTAAAGTCCGGGCAAAGCGTCAACAATTTCGCCGTTTTCGTCCAAAATGTAATGAATGCTGTTGCCCGTCAAAGTGCGTTCGAGCTTGCGACCGTCGCCGAAATCAATCGTCACACGGGGCGCGGGACGAACCGATTTCCAATGCAGAACGTAATTTTCGCGCAGGTATTTTGAAATTTCCGCGTTTGAATAAAGCAAAGCGCGGAAAAATCTGGAATTCGCGCAGGAGAATTCTTCGTTCAGATTGCCTAAAAGTCTTAAAGATAAAATCGGTTTGTTCGATTTTTCGGCTTCGCTTTTGGCTTCTTCAAAATCGGTGAACCAGAAAAGATTCGAAGCGTAACTGTCCTTTTGCATCGCCACCGAATCGAGCGCGAACGCGATGCGTTTCCAGTCGTCGGTCGCTTCGCCCATCGCAGAAAATTTTGCGATTGCGGCGGAATAAGTCTGCACGAGCGCGTCCAACCCGTCTTTGCCCATCGCGCGAAGATTTTTGACCGCTTCCGAAGAAACGGCGGAATCGGCGGAAACCGCCATCTGCGCGAGTTTTTCTTTCGACTTTGTTTCCGCAAATACCGAAACGACGGAAAATAAAGCGACCAACACGGCAAGCCAAATTGTTTTGATTTTCATAATTTCTCCTTCAGGCAGTAAAAGAACGCTTGTTATTTGGAGATTTTGCAAGGATTTTTGGTTGCTTTCCGGCAGGCTTTCGATTATTTTAGACAAGAAAAAGTTCATAGAGTTTATAGAGTTCTTAGAGTTTAAGGATTTTTACTCTAAAAACCCTACGAACTCTATAAACTCTATGAACTCTTCTTTGTAAATCGTTATCAGGAATTGCGGCGCGAAGCGACCGTTTTGGCGGGTGAACCGACGAACGCATCCGCAACGCGCACGAATGTTTCGAGATCGCCGAACACGTCGGCTGGACGCGGGTTTTCGCATCGCTCGAAAATACCGGGTTCTCGACCGCGATTTTTTTCAACCAGCCGCTCGATTTCGCCCGCAATCTAAGAGAAAAACTTTTACTGCTAAATGCCTGAAAGCTAATCTAAATCGCCAAATTGAGTTAGAATAAATTTGGAATGATACAGACGCTTTCGATAACCGACAATCCCCTGGAAAAACGCGTTTCGATTACGGAAGGCGAGCATCTGATCGGTGAATTTATCGGCGACGATAAAGGCGCGACGCTGATCGTTTTCGGAAGCGTTCACGGCAACGAAGCCGCCGGTGCGCTGGCTTTGCAAAAGATTGCCGCCCGTTTGCCGGATTTTGCGCCGAAACTTCGCGGCAGAGTTTATTTTCTGGCGGGAAACACGCGGGCAATCGCCACCGGCGCAAGATTTATTGATTCGGATCTGAATCGTCATTGGACGACGGAAAATATTAAAAATAACCGTCCCGATTCGCCGATCAAAACGAAACGCGCCGAAGACCTCGAACAAACCGAGCTTTCGGCGATTCTCGAAAAAATCCTGCAAACTGCAAAATCAGAAGTTTACGCGATGGATTTGCATTCGACATCGGCTGACGGCGTGCCGTTTGCGACCGTCGGCGACACGCTTCGCAACCGCGATTTTGCACAAAAATTCCCCGTTACGATCCTGCTCGGCATCGAAGAACAGCTCGAAGGCACGATTCTCGAATATCTCAACAACGCGGGCGCGGTCACGTTCGGCTACGAAGGCGGACAGCATTTTTCGGGAAAAACGCTTCTGACGCATGAAGCATTGGTCTGGCTCGCGCTCGTTCATTCGGGAATTCTCGAAAAAGAAGATTTGCCGGATTTTGAAAAACACGAAGAATTTTTACGGGAAACGACCGGCAAGCCGCGGATCGTCGAAATCCGCTATCGCCACGCGATTACCGAAGCGGACGAATTTAAGATGGAATTCGGGTTCGAGAATTTCCAGCCCGTCCGGCGCGGCGAGCTTCTCGCGCAGCAGAAAAGCGGTGCGATTTATGCCGGTGAAACGGGATTGATCTTGATGCCGCTTTATCAAAAATTGGGCGAGGACGGATTTTTTCTCGGACGCGAAATCGCGCCGTTCTGGTTAAAACTTTCGGGCGTTTTGCGAAAACTGCGCGTCGGCAATTTGATGCATCTGCTTCCGGGCGTGAAAAAATCCGCGTATGACGAAGACGTTTTCGAGATCAACACACGCGTCGCCAGATTTTTTCCTTTGCAGATTTTTCACCTTCTCGGTTTTCGCAAACGCCGGCAGCGCGGCGATAAACTAATCGTCAGCCGACGACGGCACGACACGAAAAGTCCTTTTAAATCAAATTCGCAGGGATAAAAACTGAAGAATTCCGCCCGCGAAACACACGAAAAAAACGAAAATAAAAACAGGAACTGAAAATTCTTTTTTCGTTTCTTTCGTGTGTTTCGCGGGCAATCTCTAATCAGTTTTAAAAATGCTTCGAAAATGTGATGTAAATCATATTTTTGAAGCATTTTTTGAGAGATAATATGCTTGAACTAAAATAAACTATAAATCGGCAGTAATAGATGGGCGAAAAGAAAGTTACAACTCAAACCGACGAATCGCAGATGCGGCAATTTACGAAAGCCGTTTTGAACGATTTGCAGGCACTCGAAAAAATGTTTGCCGGCGGGCAGATGGAATCCGGCGTTTTGCGAATCGGCGCGGAGCAAGAGATGTTTCTTGTTGATTCGTCGTTTCATCCCGCGCCGCTCGTGCTGGAAATTATCGAAGCCGCGAAAGACGGGCGGCTGACGACCGAGATCGGGCGTTTTAATCTCGAAGCCAACCTGACACCGCTTGATTTTACGGGCGATTGTCTTGGAAAACTCGAAACCGAGCTTAACGAAATTATCGGCATCGTCAAAAACGCGGCGAAAAAGTTTGATGCCGATACGGTTTTGTGCGGAATTTTGCCGACGATTCAGATGTCGGATTTAGCCGAGAAAAATTTAACCCCAAGCCCGCGTTATAAGGAACTGAACCGTGTTTTGACCGCGCTGCACGGCGAAGAACGCATCGTTCACATCAAAGGTCTGGACGAAATAAAACTGCATCTGCAGGATACTTTCACCGAATTCTGCAACACGAGCTTTCAGATTCATCTGCAGGTTTCAAACGACGAATTCGCGCGGTATTACAACTGGGCGCAGGCGATCACCGCGCCGGTTCTGGCTTCGGCGGTCAATTCGCCGATTCTTTTGGGGCATCGTTTGTGGCACGAAACGCGGCTCGCGCTTTTTCAGCACGCGACCGACGAACGCTCGACTGTTCAGCAGGAACGAAGCCGTCCGGCGCGCGTTACGTTCGGCAGAGATTGGGTGAAAGATTCGATTCTCGAAATCTTTCACGAAGATGTCGCGCGTTTCCGCATTATTTTAACGCGCGAATTAGAGGAAAATTCGCTCGAAGTTTTGGAGCAGGGAAAAATTCCGGGCTTGCACGCGTGGCGGATGCACAACGGCACAATCTGGCGTTGGAATCGCGCCTGTTACGGCGTGATGAACGGCAAACCGAGCCTGCGCATTGAAGCCCGTTTTTTGCCGTCGGGTCCGACCGTCGCCGACGAAATGGCAAATTCGGCGTTTTTTCTCGGTTTGATGACCGCGTTGCCGGAAGAATTCTGCGATGTTACAAGGACGAAACTTTCTTTTGACAACGCGAAGATCAATTTTTTCACCGCCGCGCGTTACGGTTTGAAATCGCAGATCGCATGGATTGACGGCAAAAATTATCCGGCGCAAAAACTGATTTTAGAAGACCTTCTGCCGCGCGCGCGGCACGGCTTGCGTTCGGCAAACATTGACGCGGCGGACATCGAAAAATATCTCGGGATTTTGGAAGAACGCGTTTCGATGGAAAAAACCGGCGCACAATGGATGCTCGATTCGCTTGCCAATATGGACAAAGCCGCGAAACCGAACGTGCGACTGCGGACGCTGACCGAAGCGATGCTCAAAAATCAGGAAACAGGCGCGCCGCTTCATCAATGGAGTCTCGCGGAAATCGAAGAAAAGACCGACTGGATTGACAATTATCTGACGGTCGAGCAGTTTATGTCGCGTGATCTGTTCACCGTGCGCCCCGAAGATATTGTCGAACTGGCGGCGAATCTGATGCAGTGGCGGCACATTCGCCACGTTCCGGTCGAAAACGAAAAAGGCGATCTCCTCGGCATCGTCTCGCACCGCGATCTGCTCAAACTTTTTGCCGAAGAGCGCGAACATATTTTCCGTGAAATCATCGTCAAAGACGTGATGCAAACGAATCTGACAACTGTTTCGCCCGAAACCAGAACGCTCGACGCGCTTTATATGATGCGCGAAAAAAACATCGGCTGTCTGCCGGTCGTTAAAAATAAAAAGCTCGTCGGACTGATCACGGCGCACGATTTTCTGACGGTTTCGACGCGGCTTTTCGAGGAAAGATTGAAAAAGCAGACGAAGTAATGTTTCACCACAGAGACACAAAGGACATAGAATTTTATTATGATTTTCGTTAGTGAACTAAAAGTAATGTTTTGATAAATTGCCTCCAACTTTAGTTGGAGGAGCGATTTGATGAGTTTTCCGGCTTGAGCCGAAAATCAGAAAAATATCAATCATCCGATCAGCTTGAGCTAAAGCAATTCGGAATTTATTTAATATTATTATTCGGCTGAAGCCGTTTTTTCCATTGCTCTTAACCTCCAACTAAAGTTGGAGGCAATTGAAAAACACCCGTCAGCATTACTTTTAATTCACTATCAGATTTTCTTTGTAATCTTTGTGTTTTGTGATGAATTCCATCGGTTCGTCAAATAATTTTAGCTTTTCATCACAGATTTGTTGCCGAAATTTCAATTTTGGGTTTCAATGAGAAAATGACCGAAGAACCGCTTTTCAAGCGCAGATGGGTTAAATGGAGTACGATCTGGGCAATCTGGACGCTGTTCGGATTCTTTTTTACCAGCCAATTTGCCTTACAAAATCAGCTTTCAAGAAATCCCGTGCCGTTCTGGCAAATCCTGACGTGGCAGATGGTTTCCGGCTACGTCTGGTTTGCAATGAGTCCGTTGCTTTTGTGGCTCGCGCAAAAGTTTCCGTTTGAAGCGAACAAGTGGCAAAAATCCGTGCTGGTTCATCTTGTCGCCAGCGTCGTGCTTGCCTTTTTTCAACAGGCGATTGACACGTTTTTACTGACGCGGCTCGGTTATCCGCCGAATCGCCAGTTTGCGAATTTCCTCGAAGCCTATAAATATTTTATTTTCATCAACCTGCATCTGAGCATTTTGATCTACTGGGGCGTGGTCGGCATCAGATCGGCATACAGTTATTATCAAAAATACCGCGAACGCGAGCTGATAACTTCTAAATTAGAAGCACGGCTCGCCACTTCGCGGCTGCAGGTTTTAAAAATGCAGCTTCACCCGCACTTTCTTTTCAACACTTTAAACGCGATCTCCGAGTTGATCTACAAAGACCCCGAATCCGCCGAACGGATGATCGGCGATCTGAGCGATCTGCTGCGAATGTCGTTTGAAAAATTGGAAGTGCAGGAAATTTCGCTCAAACAGGAACTCGAATTTCTGCGGAAATATCTCGAAATCGAACAGATGCGTTTTCAGGATCGTTTACGGGTCGAGATGGAAATTTCGCCCGACACTCTGGACGCGAGCGTGCCGAATATGATCTTGCAGCCTTTGGTCGAAAACGCCATCAAACACGGCATCGCGCCGCGTTCGACGGGCGGAAAAATTCAAATCGAAGCGCATCGAAATAACGGCAGTCTTGAATTGACCGTTTCGGATAACGGCATCGGCGTGCCGTTCAAAGACGTGGAACATCTTTCGGAAGGTGTCGGGCTGTCGAACACGCGCCGCCGTCTGAAACATCTCTACGGCGACAAACATAAATTCGATCTGACAAATGCCGAAACGAGCGGTTTGCGGGTTAATTTAACAATTCCGTTCCGAGAAGTGGAAAACTAAATTTGCCCACGAAACACACGAAAAGAACGAAAATAAAACAAAATTTTTAAGATTTCTTTTTTTCGTTTCTTTCGTGTGTTTCGTGGGCAAAAAATCTTAAAAATGAAAATCAGAACATTAATCGTTGATGACGAACCTTTGGCGCGTGACCGCGTGAAGCGGCTTTTGCGCGATGAAACCGACATTACGATCATCGGCGAATGCGGCAACGGCGCGGAAGCAATCAAAACCATCAAAGCGGAAAAGCCCGATCTGGTTTTTCTCGATATTCAAATGCCCGAAAAAAACGGCTTTGAAGTCATCAAAGCACTCGACGAGAAAACCGTTCCGACCGTGATTTTCGTGACGGCTTACGACCAATACGCGCTGCAGGCGTTTGACGTTCACGCGCTCGATTATCTCCTGAAACCTTTTAACCGCGAGCGTCTGCACCGCGCCGTCACCCGCGCACGCGAACTGATCGAAAACAAAAATCGCGGGAATCTCGATGAAAGATTGGCATCCCTGATCGCCGATCTGAAAATGGAGAAAAAATATCTCGAACGCTTGGTCGTCAAATCCGTCGGACGCGTTTTCTTTTTGAAAATTGATGAGATTGACTGGATCGAAGCCGCCGGAAATTATCTGAAACTGCACGTCGGACGCGAATCGCATCTGATCCGCGAAACGATGAATTCTATCGAAGCGAAATTAAATCCCGACAAATTCCTGCGCATTCACCGCTCGACGGTCGTCAACATTGACCGAATCAAGGAACTCCACCCGATGTTCAGCGGCGATTACGCCGTTATCCTCAGAAACGGCGCGGAACTGACGCTTTCCCGAAACTACCGCGAAAGATTTTTAGAGCTTTTCGAGAATCAAACCTGAAAGTTTTGAGTCCCGCCTTCAGGCGGCAAATGTTTCATCAGAAGTTAAATTTGTTCGACGCAAAAGCCGCCTCAAGGCGGGACTCAAAACTGATTTCTAAACCGTTCATCACTTCCCTTTTTCGTTTCATCACAAAACTGTTTTCAATTAAATCCAAACCATCTAACCTTAAAATTGTAATAAGTTCATCGTCGGAGTCTAAATAAATGTCGAACAAATTCTTCAAATTTAAAGCTATTTTTCTGCTGTGTTTTTCGTTGTGTTTCGGAATCGTGATCGTCTGGCGCAATTATGTGATCGTGATCGGTCAAACGGCGAAACCCGTTTTGGTTGCGCTCAATAAAGCCGAAGGCAGTTTAACCATAATTGACCCGAACGATATGAAAGTTCTCGGCAAAGTGCCGACCGGCGAAGGTCCGCACGAGGTAGTGCTGTTGGCGGACGGCAAGACGGCGATTGTCGCCAATTACGGCAACCAAACGCCGGGAAGCTCGTTTTCGGTGATTGATCTGGAAGCGAAAAAGGAATTGCGGCGCGTTGATCTGATGCCGCTGATGCGCCCGCACGGACTGCAGGAAGTCGGCGGCAAAATTTATTTTACATCGGAAACAAATCGTCTTATCGGGCGTTACGACCCGGCAACAAATCGTGTGGATTGGCTGATGGGAACAGGACAGAACGCTACACACATGATCGTCGTAACGCCCGACCAAAAAAGAATTTATACCGCCAATATCGGCTCGGATTCAGTAACGGCTTTTGAAGCCCAGCCGAACCCGAACAACCCCTGGAAAATGACGCACGTCGCAGTCGGCAAACAGCCCGAAGCGATTGACGTTTCGCCCGACGGCAAAGAAGTTTGGGTCGGATTGAACAACGAAGGCGCGGTTGACGTGATTGATACGGCAACCAATAAAGTCAGCGGCAAAGTAGATTTGGGCGGACGACCATACCGCGTGAAATTTTCGCCCGACGGCAGACAGGTTTTTATGACGATGCCGAATACCAAAGAAATTCTGGTCATAGATTCGGCAACCAAAAAGGAATTGAAACGTTTAAAACTGGAAAGCGTGCCGCTTGGCATTGTTTTCTCGAAAGACGGAAAAACCGCTTTCGTTTCCGCCGTGCAGGCAGATTTCGTTTTGAAAATTGATCTGGAAAAAGGCGAAGTTACGGGCAAAGCCGTCAGCGGAACAGCACCGGACGGCGTGGCACTGGCGGGAATCTAGATATTTAACAACTTCGGGTTAAGAGCAGGAAAATTCGTAAAATAAAACGGGTAAAAGCGAAATCAATGTCTTTTCATGCAACCTCCTCATATCATTGATTATTCGTTAGATTTGCAGTTTTCTGCCTTACCCCGAACCCCATAATTTTTTAATAGAGGAAAACAATGAGAAAATTTTTGGCACTTATACTGCTTTTATTCATTCTTTCGGGCGTTCCCGCAATTTCTGCCCAAACAAAATCCAGAAACAGCAAAAACAATTCGACAAATACCGCCGCCGCGACCGCCGCAAGATTCGGCAACACGGACGGAATCACCGCCGTGCAGATGCGCGCCTTTCTCGAATTTATCGCGTCGGACGAACTCGAAGGACGCGACACGCCTTCGCGCGGACTCGACATCGCCGCGATGTATATCGCCCAACACCTGAAAAATTGGGGCATCAAACCGGCGGGCGACGGCGGCACTTATTTTCAAAAATTCCCGCTCAAACGCAGTAAGATTGTCGCGCAAAACACGAATCTCAGCTTAAATAATCAGGCTTTTACATACGGCGAAGATTTTCTGACGACTTACACAAACGCAAATGTTCCCGCAAGCAATATCGTTTATGTCGGTCACGGCTGGGTTATCAAATCGAAAAATATCAACGCATTTCAGGGAATTGACGTGAAGGATAAAATCGTCATCGCCACGGGCGGTTTGCCGAAAGGCTTAAATTTTAACGATTTGCAGGGCAAAATGGGTGAAGATTGGTCATCGCCGGCAATTTACGGAAATGCGAACGGTGCGCGCGCTGTCATTACCTTCGCCAGTTTCGGCGGTCTGGCAAATATAAAAGCGAACCGCTGGACGCAGACCGAAAAAGGCGACCTCGAATTCAAAGCGCCGCAGTTTCAGGTAAAAATTCCGACCATCACCGCCACGCCGCGCCTTATCAACGCGCTTTTTCAAGGCGAAAAAACAAACGGCGCGACTGTTTACAACAAAGCTATCACGCAGGATTACGTCGAGCCTTTCGAATTAAATCCGAATAAAAAAATCAGTCTGAATGTGGCAGTCAAAACCGAAGCCACGCATTCGCAAAACGTTATCGGCATTCTCGAAGGTTCAGACCCGGTTTTGAAAAACGAATACGTCGCCATCGGTGCGCATTACGACCACGTCGGGATGAATCCGTTCGCGGCGGGCGAAGACAAGATATGGAACGGCGCGGACGACGACGGTTCGGGGACGGTCGCCGTGATGGCGATGGCGGAAGCATTTTCAAAAGGCGCAGTGCGACCGAAACGCTCGATTCTGTTTATATGGGTCGCGGGCGAGGAAAAAGGTTTGTGGGGCAGCGAGTATTTTACCGACAATCCGACCGTGCCGCTCGGCTCGATCATCACGCAGCTTAATATTGATATGATCGGTCGCGCCCAACAGGACGGCGACGAAAATCCGCAAAACAAAGCACTCCCGAAACCGGGTGAAGTTTTCGTCATCGGCTCGAAATTGATGAGCAGCGAACTCGGCGAACTGAGCGAAGCGACGAATAAATCGTTCTTGAATATGACGTTTAATTACAAATACGACGACCCGAACGACCCCGAACAGTTTTTCTATCGCTCGGATCATTACAATTTCGCCCGCAAAGGCATTCCAATCATTTTTTATATGGACGGCAGCCATGCGGATTATCATCAGGTCACGGATTCAATCGAAAAAATTGATTTCGTCAATATGGAGCGCATTGCGCGGACGATTTTTGCAACCGGATGGGAACTGGCAAACCGCCCGACGCGCCCGAAGGTCGATAAACCTTTTCAGCTCGGTGCGAATTAAAAATTAGCCGCAGATGAACGCGGATAAACGCGGATTTTTAATTCAAGTTTTTATCCGCGAAATCCGCGTTCATCTGCGGCTAAGAAATCTTATGAAAGTTTTATTCATTTTATTTTTGATCGTGCTGACCGGAGCATTTTCCGTCTTTTCCCAAAATGCTCCGATTGCGGGCTTTTGGGAGGGCGCGGTCGAAAAAGACGGCAAACCCTGGCGCGTTAATCTGAACATTATCGAAGATAAGGCTTTCGTGGATTTTATTGATGTTGACGCGCACGGTTTGGAATTTTCAGTTAAACAAACAGGTGAAATTTGGCGCATCGAAAGACCGCAGCCGAATGGCAAACCGATAGTTTTTGAAGGAAAAATCGAAGGCAATATTTTTAGCGGCAGCTGGAGCGGCACGAATACGACCGCCGTTTTCAGCCTGAAACGCGGCAAATCACCCCCGATTTTTTTCCGCGAAGAAGAGGTTTCGTTCAAAAACGGCGATGTTACGCTCGCGGGAAGTCTGCTTCTGCCGCTGACGAAAAATAAATTTCCGGCGGTCGTTTTCACGCACGGAAGCGGCGCGGAAACGCGTGTGCCGTCGCGCTCGCTGGCGATGCGTTTTGTCAAAAAAGGCATCGCCGCGCTCGTCTATGACAAACGCGGAACGGGCAGATCGAACGGCAATTATCGGGCGGCGAGTATGGAAGATTTGGCGCGCGACGCGCTTGCCGGAATCGAATTTTTAAAGACGCGCACGGAAATCAACGGGCAAAAAATCGGCGTTTCCGGTCATAGCCAGGGCGGATGGATCGCGCCTTTGACTTCAACGATGTCAAAGACGGTCGCTTTCGTCATTGCGAGCGCGGCTTCGGGCGTGAGTCCCGACAAACAAAGTATTTATCACCGCGCAGGCGTAATGCGCGAGATGGGATTTTCCGAGGGCGACATAAAAATTGCGACCGATCTGCGCGAAAAACTTTACGCCAGCGGCAGATTGCTTCTGGAAAACAAACCGAATGCCGCCGAGGAACGCCGCAAAGTTTCCGTCGAACTCGCCAAATACGCGAAAGAACCGTGGTTTGAACGCGGCGCGGAATTGCCGCCGAATCTCGATAACGACAATCCGCCGCGCGGTGCGCTCGAACTTTTGTTTTTCGAACCCGCGCCGATGTGGGAACGGGTTAAAGTTCCCGTTCTGCTTATTTGGGGCGACAAAGACACGGTTGTGCCAGTCGCGCAAAGTAGAACAATTATCGAAAACGCTCTCAAAAAAGGCGGCAATCAAAACTTTACGACGAAGATTTTTCCGAACGTCGATCACGGCGTAGTCATCTTTCGTGATGATAAATCGTGGGATTTTCCGCGTGTTGATCTGAGTTATTACGAGGCAATGGTCGAATGGCTCGAAGCCGAATTAAAGAAAAATAAAAAGGACAAATAACAAAATGAAAAAATTATTTCTGATCATTTCAATTATGACAATTTTCGCCGGCGCGGCGTTCGCGCAAAAGGCTGACGACTCGAAAGACGCAATCGCGGTCGTCAACAAAATGTTCGATATGATGGCGGCGCATAAACCGTCGGAGATCGTCGCGCTTCACACGGCAGAAGCGCAGCTCGTCGCGCTTAACAAAAACAAGGAAGGCAAATCCGTCATTCGGACATTCAAAGCCGAAGAGTTTTCCAAATTTTTCGCCGAAAAAAAAGCCGAAATATTTGAAGATATGTACGCGCCGAAAGCGGAAATCACGGGCGATTTCGCGCAGGTTTGGGGCAGATACGTGTTTTACGTCAACGGCAAAATTTCGCACTGCGGCGTGAACGCGTTTCATCTCGTCAGAACCGACGCGGGCTGGCGCATTGCGGGCGCGGCTTCGACGATGGAACCGCAAGGCTGTACGGAACAGGAAAAAGCGATGAAACCGCCGACACCTACGCCGACAAAACAGCAGTAAATTTTCAAGAAACTGTTTGAAAGCGCGAAAAATTTATCATTTATCAACTTTCAAATATCAATTAAATTCAAAGGTTCAAATCGTTTAGAACCTGACAAAATAATTGACAATTGAGATTTGATAATTGATAAATTCGGCTTTTGTTTTCCAACATTTTTATCGAACAAGGGCAATTATTTTAAATCCGTCTAAGGAGAACGCAGATGAAAAATCAGCGAAAAATTGCCCTTGTTTTAACAATTACGGCGTTAACTTTGTTCGGCGTCGTTAATTTAAACGATTCGCAACGTTTCGCGTCGGCACAAACGACTGCGACGCCGACGCCTGCGGAATTTAATCAGGCGGACGCGCTTGCCAAATTAAAAGAGCAGATCAAAGGCAAGGAACAAGAGCCTGCCGAGAAGGTTTTTAAAAATATTCAGTCATTGAAAGGAGTTCCGGCGGGCAGGCTTTTGGCAATTATGGAGATGGGCTACGCGCGTTCTTTGGGCGTCAACTGCACGCATTGTCACACGCCCGAAAAATGGGAAGCCGAAGATAAAAACACGAAACAAATTGCCCGCGAAATGTCGGCGATGGTCGGAACGATTAATAATTCGCTTTTGAAAAACATCAAAAATCTGAAAAGCGCGACGCCGACCGTCAACTGCACGACCTGTCATCGCGGACAGATCAAACCGGCTTTGAATTTGCCGAATTAAAATTTATGAAACATATTTTTTCAATATTTGCGGTGGCGATTTTTGCGTTTTCGGTTCCGGCGCAAACGAAGCCGTTTGATTTTGCCGAACTCGAAAAGACAATCGAAGCCGAGCTTGCCGCGACTAAAACGCCGGGTGCATCTTTTGCGATAGTTTCCGGCGATAAAGTGATTTTCGCCAAAGGATTCGGCACGACGAGCGCGGAAGGCGGAAATCCGGTTCTCGCCGACACGCTTTTCCGGATGGGTTCGACGACGAAAATGTTTACCGCCGCTGCGCTTCTCAATTTAGCCGACGCAGGAAAAGTCAAGCTCGACGCGCCGCTCGGCAATTATCTGAAAAATCTTCCGCCGAAAGTCGCAAACTTAACCGCGCATCAACTGCTTTCCCAATCTTCGGGTTTGCGCGATTTGCCGCCGACCGTTTTTTCAAATGACGACGCGGGTTTGGGACAAAACATCCGGCTTTGGAACACGGACGTTTTCTTTACCGAACCGAACAAAATTTATTCGTATTCGAGTGCGAATTACTGGCTTGCGGGATTTTTGTCCGAGGAAATTTACGGTAAACCTTACGCAGATGTACTGGCGGAAATAATTTTCAAACCGCTTGGCATGAATCGTTCCGGCGTTCGCCCGACCGAAGCGATGACGTTTCCGCTCGCGCTCGGTCATCAGGTGCAGAACAGCGCGGCAAATGTCGTCCGACCGATTGACAACAATTCGGCAAAATATCCGGGCGGTTCGATGTTCTCGTCCGCGAACGAATTATCGCGTTTTGCGATTGCGATGCTGAATAACGGAAAAATTGACGGCAAACAGGTTTTGCCCGTCGCAGTTGTCGAAAATCTGCAAAAACCGCAGTTTTATCTGCCCGCCGAAGAAAAAGTTTTTTACGGTTACGGGCTTTTGGGTTACACGGACAGCGGCGTGAAAACCGTTTCGCACGGCGGCGCGGCGCGCGGTTACGGTTCGACGATTTTTTTCGCCCCCGAACAAAAAATCGCCATCGTCGTCCTCGCCAATACGAGCGGGCAAACACTGCCGAAATCGCGCCGCAAAGCGATGGAAATGCTGCTGCCTTTGAAAGCACCGGCAAATCAAACGAACGCGGAAACCGCCGCAACAGCCGAAGAATTAAAACGTTACGCGGGAAAATACGAACACGCGCCGCAAATGTGGGAATTTTTTATTAAAGACGCAAAACTTTTCGTCAAACAAGACGGCAAAGAGTTCGAGCTGAAAAAAACCGGCAAAGACACGTTCGGTTTCGAACAGGGCGCGTTTCTTTTCGTGCCGAACGAAAAAGGCAACATCGAACATATTTTTATGGGCTTATACGCGGCGCGGAAAGTTTCTTAAAGATTAGCCGGATCGGTTTCAGGAAATGTCATAAAATTTCGCGGCGCGGTGTTTTTGTTAGTATGATTCTCTCTCAAAGCTAAAAAAGTCTTGCGGAAACGATTTTTCCGCAAGACTTTTTCTTTTATAAGAGAAGTAAAACTTCCCTGCCTGTTTTTCGGCGATTTGCCCCTTATTTTTTACGTCTCATCACAATTTCGTTGCTGCCGCGTAAAAATTGACCGAAAATTATATTTAGTCAAACGATTAGAGTAAAACCTTAGTTTTCAAATACTGTGAATTCGAATCGGTAATTCATTGGCGGAAAACGCGCTGTTTACGGCATAAAATGACGGTTTTCAAAACCTCGTTTTTCTGCCCGCGACCGCCGCATTTAATTAATTGACGGAAAATAAATAAAGTATGAAACGAAAATGGATTCAAAAATGCGACGTTGACGAAAAACTTTTGCCGATTCCGACGCAGATCGTTTCCAACGAAGAATTCGCGCCGATTGACCAGACCGAAGAGCAAAAACGGGTCGAGCATCGTTTGATCGAAATCGCTTCGGAAAGCTCGAAAAAGCTAGGAATTTCGCGCCGGAGATTTTTAGCGACCTCGGGCGGAATGGCGGCGGCTTTTCTGGCTTTAAATTCGGTTTTCGGGCGATTTTTCGACGTTGACGAAGCAGAGCTTTTCGAATTCGCGGCGGGCGATGAAAAATTTCCCAAGAAACCTTTTATTTTCGACATTCATACGCATCACGTCGCCGCGCCGAAAATTATAAAGGTTCCCGCGCTTTTGGGCGAAAACAATTTATATAATTTTTGTACTTCTGCTTTCGGCGGCAGAAAGGAAATCGCTAAAATTCGCAATCTTCCAATACGCCTGGAAAAGATTAAAATGTTGAGGTTAAAAGCTAAAAATAAACTTACGATTTGCCTGATTTTGCTTGGTTTGGTTTATCAGGCAAATGCCCAGCATCAGCATCAAACGCCGGATTATTCTTCGGCGGTTAATTTCTCGACTTTGCCCGCGCCGCCTTTGATGAAAAATATCGGTACGAGCGAGATAAAAATCACCACAAAATCGGAAACGGCGCAGAAATATTTCAATCAGGGATTGAATCTGATGCACGCATTTTGGGACTTGGAAGCCTATCGCGCTTTTCGTGAAGCCGTACGAAATGACGAAAACTGCGCGATGTGTTACTGGGGAATTTACAACGCGCTCGGGCAAAATTCGCAGGAAATGGCGGAAGAAAGAAATGCCGCGCTGAAAAAATCGGTCGAACTTTCCCGAAGCGTTTCCGATCACGAGCAGTTTTACATTCGCGCTATTCAGGCGCTCGCCGAACCGGGAAAGGGACGCGCCGCGTGGATTTCGGAAATGGAAGCGTTGATTGACAAATATCCGAACGATATTGAAGCAAAACTGCTTTTAGCCAATTCGCTTTCGACGCCGGCGGGAAGTTATCTGCCCGACGGACGACCGCGCGACGGGAAAATTTACGGGCAGATGATTTTGCGAAATCTGTTAAAAACGCATCCCGAAAATCTGGCGGTTCATCATTACTGGATTCACGCCGTCGAAAACGGTTCGCGACCGGAAGAAGCTCTGCCGAGCTGCGAAAAACTCGAAAAACTCGCGCCGAATTCCGGTCATCTGCTTCATATGCCGGGACATATTTACTATCGCCTCGGAATGTATGAAAAGGCGCGCAAGGCGTTTCTCGTCTCGCTCGAATTCGACCTTAAATATATGAAAGAGCAGAAAATTCACCCGATAAATAACTGGAATTACACGCATAATCTCGATTATCTGGTGGCGAATTCGGCAGAAGAAGGTCGTTATAAAGAAGCCGCAAATTACGCGGAAATGCTGGCGGAAGTGCCGTCGGACAACGAGCGTCTGAAAGCGACGGGCTTGGGTTATCTGCTCTACGGCGGCTACACGGCGCTGACGCGTTTGCAGATGCGTTTCGGATTTTGGGACGACGCGATCAAGGATTTACAAACTTCAAACAATCCGCCGCTGACGCTTTCGGAAAAATATCAGTCAGGAATTTTAAGCTATCTGAAAGGAATGAGCGCGGTTGAAAAAAATAATGCGATCGATGCCGAAAAAAACGCGTCGGAACTCGAAAAAATAATTGCCGACCTTGCGGCGCAAAAAGTGCAGCAGGCTTCGGATTGGTACTTCGGTTACGCAAACCGGATTTTGGCGGTTCATATTCTGGATTTGCGCGGATCGATCTCGAGCGTCGAGGGAAAACACGACGCAGCCTTTCGATTACTTAACGAAGCCATCGAAAAAGAAAAAAATCTCGGCTACTGGGAACCGCCGCATTACACGCGCCCGGTTTTGGAAAGTCTCGGCGCGGCTTACCTGAGAGCGGGAAAATATGCGGAAGCACGGGCGGCGTTTGAAAGAATTTTGAAGGCGCGTCCGAACAGCGGTTTTGCTTTTTTGGCAATTGCCGAAACTTACGCCAGGTCTGACGAAAAAGCGAAATCGAGTGAATTTTACAAGCGGTTTTTGAAAATTTGGGTCAACGCGGATAGAGATTTACCGCAAATCAAGGAAGCCGAAAAACGGCTTCGATAGATATTTTTGTGAGAAATTTTATGATGAAAAATTTGATTTTTGTTTTGGTTTTTATAATGTCGGGAATTTTTGCGGTTTCGGCGCAGACGGTCGCTTTTACGAACGTCAACGTGATTCCGATGGACAAAGAGCGCGTTTTGCAGAATCAGACCGTTTTGATAAAAGACGGCGTGATTTCGGAAATCGGCACGAAGGTGAAAATCCCGAAAGACGCGCAAATTATTAATGCAAAAGGCAAATACCTGATTCCGGGCTTGGTTGATATGCACACACATCTGCTGTCGGACGGCGACGATTATCCTGATTCGATTGCCGAAGATGAACTTCGCGTAATGGTCGCCAACGGCGTAACGACGATTCGCTTTATGATCGGCACACCCGAACAGCTTGTTTTACGCGCCAAATCGGCGAAAGGCGAAATCATCGCGCCGATCATTTATTCGGCAAGCCCGCATCTGACCGGACGCGAACAAGGCAATAATTTCGTCGTCAACACGCCGGAAGAAGCGCGCGAAGCCGTCCGCAAATCGAAGGCGGCGGGTTACGATTTCATCAAAGTCACGACCTTTATCAAGGCGGAAGTTTACGAAGCGGCGGTTGACGAAGCCGCGAAGCAAAATATCCGCGTCGTCGGACACGCCGACAGCCGCTTTGTCGGCGTTGAACGCGCCTTAAAAGCGCGTCAGCAAATCGAACATCTCGACGGTTATCTGGAAATGATCTTAAAGACGGATGCGCCGATGAAGGGTTCGATTTCCGACCTGTATATTTCCAATCCGAAAAACTGGGAAAGCCTTGATTATGTTGACGAAAGCAAAATTCCGGCGTTGGCGCGGGCGACGGTCGAAGCCAATCCGTTCGTCAATCCGACGCAGCATTTTATGAAAAACAGTTTCGGTCTGCCGCGCAGCGAAGAATCGATCCGCGCCCAGCCGGACTTTAAGTTTTATCCGAAAACGGTGCAGGAAAATTGGTTTAATTTCTATAAAAAAGCGCGTTTTATTAACGAAGTTCCGGCGGAAAAACGCGCCCGCTGGGTCGAGATTCGCAACAAGATCATCAAAGCGATCTACGATGCCGGCGGCAAAATTATGACGGGTTCGGACACGCCCGAATTTCTTTTTCTTTACGGTTTTTCGATGCACCGCGAACTGAAAGCGCTCGCCGACGCGGGACTTTCAAATTACGCCGCATTGGAAGCCGCAACGAAAAATCCCTCAATGTTTTTCGGCACGCTTGAAAAAGTCGGAACGATTGAAAAAGGCAGACGCGCCGATTTGATTCTTTTGGATGCGAATCCGCTCGAAAATATTTCAAACACCGAACGGCGTTCGGGCGTAATGCTCAAAGGAAAATATTACACGCAAACGGAAATGAACCGCTGGCTCGACGAAATCGCGCCGCGCATCGCCGGTTCGCATATCGAGAAGAAACCATAAATATATGAACAAAATTTTATTTACCGTCATTTTTATGTTTTTCGTTTCAACCGTTTTCTCGCAAAATCCGAAAAACGAAGACGCTAAAGCGGCAGCGGAAATTCCCGACCGGCTTTTCGCGGCGATGAAAGCGAAAAACTTTGAAGAAATCCGCGCCGTGTTCACGCCCGAAGGTCAGCTCGTGGCGATTGACCAACCGCGCGACGGCAAAGGAATTTCCAAAACGCGCGTTTTTACCGCCGAAGGTTTTGCCAAATCAATTTCCGAAGCGAAGGGCGCGGATTTTATCGAAAAAATGTCGAACAAAGACGTGCGCATTGCGGGCGATATGGCGATTGTTTCGGGTCGCTACACGTTCTATGTCGGCGACAAATTTTCGCATTGCGGGATGAATACTTTTAATTTGGTGAGAACGGAAACCGGATGGCGCATTGCCAATGCCGCTTCGACTTTGGAATTTCAATGCGAGCGCGATTTGAAAACGGTCGAGATCGCGCCAATCGAAGCTAATCCGGCTGACGTTTCAACGATTGACGGAATTATCAAAGCATTTTACGAAACGATTTCGGGCGGCAAAGGCGTTCCGCGTCAATGGTCGCGCGACAGAACGCTTTATATGCCTGACGTGCGGTTTGTCGGAATGAGCGAGCAAGGCGGAAAAATCCGCGCGTCGGTGATGAATCACGATCAATATGTGAACGGCACGAACGAATTTTTCGTCGCCGAAGGTTTTACGGAACGCGAAATCAACCGGGTCGTGCGCAGGTTCGGCAACATCGCGCACGTTTTTTCCGTTTACGAATTTTCCACCGCTGACGGCAAGGTAAAAGGACGCGGCGTAAACAGCATACAGCTTTTCTGGGACGGCGCGCGCTGGTGGATTTCTGCCGCGAGTTGGGACGAGGAACGCGCCGGAAATCCGATTCCGAAAGAGTTTCTTAATAAACAATAAAAAATAGGGCGGCAAAAATGAGAATCGAGTTAATTAGATGAAATTCAGGAGCAAAATTATGACAACAATTAAAACTATGATCGTCTTTGCATTATTCGCAATTCTTTCGATCAACACGGTAAATGGACAAGACAACGCCGTTGCCGAAAACTTGCTGAAAACCGCCGATGACTTTAAGAACAAATCAATTCCCGAGAGCGCAATCGTTTATTACGAAAAATCAGCAATAGAATTCAATAAAACCGGAAATACGGAAAAGGCGATCGGCTCATACAATCAAATAGGCACGATTTTAAATCGACAGGATAAATATGAACAGGCAAAAAGCTATCTGGAAAAGGCTTTGGCAATCGGACTTTCTTCAAATGACGCAAATAGCTTAGCCGTCGCGACAACTTATATCACTTTAGGCGTTACATACGGCGCTGAAAATCAGTTTGAAAAATCTTTAATTTATCATCACAAAGCACTTTCAATTCGACTTTTGAAACTGGGCAAGAACAATGCCGACGTGGCGACCAGCTATGGAAACATCGGAAACGTCTATTTTCGCAAAAAAGATTTTGATAAATCCATCGAAGCCCATCTCAAAGCAAAACAAATCAGAGAGAAAATTTTCGGTAAAAATAGTGTTGAAGTAATTCAATCTTATACATTTTTGGGGAATGCTTATAAGGAGAAAAAGAATTATAAGAAATCATTAAACTACTATGAAAAAGCATTGGTAAATAAAATCGAACAATTGGGACAGGCTCATAAAGATTTGATCAAATATTACCAAAACATCAGTGAAGTCTATAACTTAATGGGCAATAAATTGAAATCTGACGAATACAGAATTAAAGGGGAAGAAATTGAAAAACAATCGAAATAACAAGCCGAAACCCTATGAGGAAATAAAGTTATGAAAAGGCGAGATTTTTTACAGCAGACGGGGTTCGGTTTGGCGATGATCGGCGCGTCCGGTCTGGTCTTGCGTTCCGATGCGCGACCGACGCCGCGCAGTTTGGACGCTCTGGAAGCGGAAACGCTTTTCAGCGAAATTTCGGGTGTAAATTTGGATGATAAAACAAACTTAAAACCAACGGTTTCGCGCGACATTGGACCGTTTTACCGCAGCGGTGCGCCGTTTCGCGCCAAGCTCACGCTGCCGTTCGAGCCGGGATCGGTTTTGGTCGTGACGGGCAGAATCTGGTCGTTTGAAACGAAAAAGCCTTTGCCGAACGCCGCGCTCGATCTGTGGCAGGTTGATAATCAAACCGCCGATTATTCCGCCGGAAACGGCGATTTCAAAAACCGTGCGCGGCTCGTGACGGACGAATCGGGCGCGTTTGAATTTGAAACCGTTCATCCGATTCCCTACACGCCGGGTGCGAATTTCTGGCGTTCGCCGCACATTCATTTCATCGCGACCGCCGCGAAACATAAGCGTTTGGTGAGCGAATTGTTTTTCAAAGGCGATGCGAAACAGGACATTGACCGATTGTTTCACCCGTCGCTCGCCGTCGCCGTCGAAAAGAAAAAGATCAACGGCAAGGATTACGAAACAGCGGTTTTCGACATCGTTCTCGAAGCCGAAAAATAGGAGATTTATTTATGAAAAAAACAGCATTATTCATATTAATTTTTACATTCGCGCTGAATTCATCCGCCCAGAACACGCCGCAGCGTTCGCCGCTCGACGCGACGAATTGGGGCGTCGTCTATGACATTCCGGCGACGAAAAACGTTAAAGTGAAAACCGACGTGCCGTATTCGGGCAGTTTGACGATTGACGTTTATTCGCCGCCGAACGCGAAACCGGGCGATAAATTCCCTGCCGTAATTTTCTTGAACGCCATCGGTGACGCGCCCGGCAATAAGGTTAAAAACTGGGAAATCTACAAATCGTTTCCGCGTCTCGTCGCGGCGCACGGGATGGTCGGGATTTCGATGGACGCCGACGGCACGAAGATTCAGGAATCTCTGCGCTCGCTGTTCGATTTTCTCGAACGCGACGGCGCGAAACACGGCATTGACGCCTCGCGCTTGGGAGTTTACGCGGCGTCAGCAAACGTTACGCAGTCAACCGTTTATCTGATGAGCGACGGCGCGGCGAAAGGAATCCGTGCGGCGGCGCTCTTTTACGGCGGCGCGCCTTCGGCGCAAACGCGAATCCGCAAGGATCTGCCCGTTTTATTTATTCTGGCGGAAGGGGATCTGCCCGGTCTCGGACAGCAATCGGCAAATCTCTGGCAGAGAGTTTCCGAAGCGCGCGCGCCGTGGACGCTGCTTTTTGCGAGCAATCTGCCGCACGCTTTTGACGCTTTTTCCGACAACGACGAATCACGCCGCGTAATTCAGCAGGCAATCGCCTTTTGGAAATCGAATCTCGAACCCGTTCCGCAACCCGACTGGAAACCTTCGCCGGCGCGCGCGATCGTCGAAACGATCTACTGGAACGACGCGCCGAAAGGTGTCGAGCTTTTAACGAAATACATCGCCGAAAACCCGAACGACGGCGCGGCGTACAACAGTTACGGCAGAATGCTCGCGCAATTACAGCGTTTTGAAGAAGCGGGCGCGGCGTATGAAAAAGCGCTCGCGCTCGGCGTTCAGCACGGCGGAATTTATAACGGTCTCGGACAAACGCGAATGGCGCAGAAGCGTTATGAAGAAGCCGCCGGTTATTTTGCGAAAGCCATCGAACTCGGCGCGCGCAACAGTTTTATGTACGGGCAGCTGGCGCTCGCGCAGATGTATCTGAACCGCAACGAAGACGCGCTGAAAAGTTACGAAAAAGCCTTTGAAGCGGGAATTCCGCCGGGCGCGAACACGCGCGGGCTTGCCTTTTACAATATGGCTTGCGCCTACGCTCGTTTGAAGCAAATCGACAAGGCTTTCGAGATGCTGAACAAAACGATTGACGAAGGTTATACCAACCGGCAGACGTTCGAGACCGACACCGATCTTGCCCCGCTGCGGGCGGATACGCGGTTTCAGGAACTGCTGAAACGCCTGCCGCCGCCGGCGAGGGCGTCAAATTAAATAAAACTTGTCATTTAACACTTTTACGCGGTGTTTTCAGATAAAAGGAGATTTTGAAAATTATGAAACGAGTTGCCGGAAATTTATTGAGGAAAGTTGGTTTTCTGTCGGCATTTTTCGCTTTGCTGCTGATCGGTTTGGGTTCGGTTCAGGCGCAAAATACCGCGCCGCAGATGACCGCCGCGCAGTGGCAGGCAGACGTTAAGTTTCTGGGCGAGGAAATGCCGAAGCGTCATAAAAATCTTTTTCACCGGATGAAGCGTGAAGATTTTGAGTCGGCGGTCAAACAATTACACGACCGCGTTCCGCAGATGACCGAAGACGAGATCATCGTCGGTTTGATGAAAATCACGGCGATGGTCAAAGACGGTCACACGAACGTCATTCCGCGCGAGTTTTTCCGCAGCGGCACGTTTCCGTTCAAACTCTACCAGTTCAGCGACGGGCTTTTCGTGCAGAAAGCCGCGACCGAATACGCGGAGATGGTCGGCGGGCGAGTCGTCAAAATCGGTAATCTGAACGCCGATGAAGCGTTAAAACAAGTCGGTCAGGCAGCGTTTGCCGACAACGAAATGGGTGTCAGGGAAATCGTGCCGCTGATGCTGACCGTGCCGGAAATTCTCGCCGGATTCAAAATCATCGGCGACAAACAAAAGCTCAATCTAACGGTCGAAACCGGCGGCAAACAAAAGGTTTTTGAAATCAAACCGACCGGCACGCTGGAGAATCTGAACCGGATTCCCGCCGACTGGGTTGATGCCGCGCCGAAAACGAATCAGCCTTTGTATCTGAAGGATCGGGACAATATGTATTGGTTTGAATACATTAAAGACCGCCAAATGCTCTACGTTCAGCACAACGGCATCGGCAACAAACCGGACGAGCCGGTCGCGCAGTTTTACAAGCGCGTAATTGCCTTCGCCGAAGCGAATCCGGTCGAAATCTTCGTCATTGATCTCAGATTCAACGGCGGCGGCAACAACACGCTGAATCGTGCGGTCGTCATTGATTTAATCAAATCGCGGCTCAACCGGCGCGGGAAATTTTTTGTTATCATCGGCAGAGAAACTTTTTCAGCCGCGCAGAATCTCGTCAATCTGCTCGAAAGATACACCGAAGCGACATTCGTCGGCGAGCCGACCGCCGCGCATCCGAATCATTACGGCGATAATCGCCCGTTCACTCTGCCGAACAGCAAACTGACCGTGCGCGCCTCGACGCTCTGGTGGCAAGACCTCGACCCGCGCGACGAGCGTTTTTGGACCGCGCCGGAAATCGCCGCCGAAACTTCCTCGGAAGATTACCGGAAAAATATTGATCCGCCGCTCGAAGCGATTTTGAATTACAAACCGGGAACGACCTTCGCCGATCTGACTGCCGAAGCGACGAGCGGGCGCGATCTTTCCGTTTTCATCAAAAAATACCGCGAATTCAAGGCGAATCCGCAGCGCAGATTTATCAACACCGAAAGCCCGCTGAATCAATTCGGCTATCAATTATTGAACGCCGGACGAATCGACGAGGCTATCGAAATTTTCAAACTGAACGTCGAATATTACCCGAATTCGGCGAATGTTTACGACTCTTTGGGCGACGCGTATCAAGCCGCCGGAAAAAAGGATGAAGCCGTCAAGGCTTACGAAAAAGCGCTTTCGATCAATCCGAATTATCCGTCGTCGCTCGAGGCTATAAAGAAATTAAAAGGACAATAAATTAAGAGAAAAAATGTTAAGAGAAAATAAACTCAAATTGTTATGCGTGCTTGCCCTGATGGCGGGCTTACTTGCCGGCAGCGCGTCTGCCCAGACGGTCGCGCCGAAAGTTGAAACCGCCGTTTTGCAGCAAAAACTGCAAGCCGGTCTGAACGAATGGCACAAAGCGGGAAAATTCGCGGGCGCAACCTTAGGCGTCTGTCTCGCGGACGGAAATTGTTTCGGTTTGGCTGTCGGGTTTTCCGATCTCGAAAAGAAAACTCCGATGAAGCCGACCGACATAATGGCGGCGGGCAGCGTCGGCAAAACCTACGCGGCGGCAGTCGCTTTGCAGCTTGTCAAAGAAGGCAAAATCAATCTCGACGAAAAGATAGAAAAATATCTCGGAAAAGAAGCGTGGTTCGCGCGTCTGCCGAATGCCAAAGACATCACCGTTCGCCAATTGATGAATCACACGAGCGGTTTGATCCGCTACGAATTCAAAGACCAATTCACGAAGGATCTGACCGCGAATCCCGATAAAGTCTGGCGACCGGAACAACTCGTCGCGTATCTTCTGGACGAAAAAGCGCCGTTCGAAGCCGGAAAGGGCTGGGATTATTCGGACACGAATTATATCGTTCTCGGGATGATCATCGAGAAAGTGACGGGTAAAAAGTTTTACGACGAAGCAGCGAAACGCGTTTTGAAACCCTTGAAATTCGAGCGCACCTTTCCGCAGGACAGACGCGAAATCAAAGGTTTGATTCAGGGCTACGCGGGCGCAAATAATCCGTTCGGCGGAACCGATGAAATGATAAAAGACGGCAAATTTGCTATCAATCCGCAGTTTGAATGGACGGGCGGCGGCTATGTTTCAAACGCCGAAGACTTAGCGCGTTGGGCAAAAGCGATGTATGAGGGCAAAGCGTTTGATGCCGCGCTTTTGACGGAAATGCTCGCGGGCGTTCCCGCCAAGCTCGGGCGCGACACGAAATACGGTTTGGGCGTGATTATTCGACCGACGGCGGCAGGTTTGGCTTACGGTCACAGCGGATTTTTTCCGGGTTATATGACCGATATGATGTATTTTCCCGAGCATAAAATCGCGGTCGCCGTGCAGGTCAATTCAAGCGTTCCGCAAAATTTGGGGAAACCGCTCGGGAGAGTTCTGGTCGAAACGGCGGGAACGGTTTTAGGCAAGGAAATACCGCCGATACCGCAGGCGAGTCCGACACCGGAGAAAAAACAGTAATTAAATTTCGACCGCCGGACGGCTTTCCCCGTTCGAGTTTCGAGTTAAATGACAAATCTTGAAACTTCCTGTTCATTAAAACGGCGTAAAAAATATTTGTTGCCAAACACACGAAAAAAGGAGCTATGCAATGTTAAAAAAATATTTGATTTTCACGGTCGTCTTGGGTTTATTCCTGCCGGCGACGTTTGTTTTCGGGCAAAAAGGCGACAAGCTGCCGCCGATAAATATTAAGCAATACGAGTTGAAAAACGGTCTGCGCGTCGTTTTGCATCACGACAAATCAACGCCGGTGGTCGCCGTCAATCTGTGGTATCACGTCGGTTCGAAAAACGAGGTCACGGGGCGCACGGGCTTTGCGCATCTTTTCGAACATATGATGTTTCAAGGCTCGAAAAATTACGATTCGCGCTTTTTTACGCCTTTGCAGGAAGCGGGCGGAATCGTCAACGCGACGACCGACGAAGACCGCACTTATTATTACAACCTTGTGCCGTCGAATTTTCTCGAACTCGCGCTTTATATGGAAGGCGACCGGCTGAGCGGTCTGCTCGAAGCGATGACGCAGGAAAAGCTCGACAATCAGCGCGATGTCGTCAAAAACGAAAAACGCCAGCGGCTCGACAACGTGCCGTATAATTCGGTTTTCGAGCGCATACAGGACATTATGTATCCGAAAGGTCATCCGTATAACTGGCTGGCAATCGGTTCGATGGAAGATTTGACCGCCGCTTCGATGGACGATGTGAAATCGTTTTTCCGTCAATATTACGTGCCGAACAACACGGTTTTGGTTCTCTCGGGCGATTTTGACGAAAAACAGGCGCGCGGCTGGATCGAAAAATATTTCGGCGGTCTGGCGAAAGGCGCGGAGATCAAACGCCCGAATGTTCAGCAACCGAAACTCGACGGCGAAATTCGTAAAACTTACGAAGAAGCCGTGCCGCTGCCGCGTCTTTATATGGTCTGGCACAGCAGTCCGCAGTATTCGGCGGATGAATCCGCGCTCGACATCCTAAGCGCGATTCTCTCAAACGGCAGAACTTCGCGCCTGCAAAGCAATCTGGTTTTCGGTAAGGAAATCGCCCAATCCGCCGGCGCGGGCAACAACACCAGCGAGATCGGCGGAATGTTTCAGATTCAGGTCACGGCGCGACCGGGCAAAACGCTCAATGAAATTGAAAAGGAAGTCAATGCCGAAATCGAACACCTCAAACAAACGCCGCCGACCGCCGAAGAAGTGAGCCGCGCCGTCAACGGTTTTGAAGCGTCGGCGATTTTCGGTTTGCAGACCGTTCTCGGCAAAGGCGGACAATTGAGTGCTTACGCGGGTTATCTCAAACAGCCGAACTTTTTCCAAGCCGATCTTGACCGTTACCGCAAAGTTACGCCCGCAGACATTCAGCGCGTGGCTAATAATTATCTGACGAAAAATCGTCTGGTCATCAATTATTTACCCGGCAAAGGCGATACGAAAATCAATCCCGACGCAAATCGTCCGACCTCGGTCAAGGAAAAAGAAGTCAACGCCGAACGCCTCGCCGAACAGACGGCGCGGCTTCCGAAACCCGGCGCGGACCCGAAATTGACGCTGCCGCCGATTGAAAAAGCCAAACTGGCAAACGGCTTGGAAGTCTGGATGGTGCGGCAGACGGAACTGCCGATTGTTTCGATGAATCTGGTCGTCAAATCCGGCGCGACATTCGAACCGGAAGGCAAAAACGGCATCGCTTCGATGACGGCGAACCTGCTTGACGACGGCACGAAAAACCGTTCGGCGGCGGAAATCTCCAACTCTCTGCAATCAATCGGCGCGTTTATGGGCGCGAATCCGGGTTGGGATTCGACCAACGTCGCGCTGCAAACTTTGACCAAACATCTCGATTCCGCGCTCGATATTTATGCCGATGTCGTCACGCATCCGTCGTTTCCCGAAAACGAATTGGAAGGTTTGCGCCGCCGGACTCTGGGCGGGCTTTTACAGCAAAAATCGAACCCGGGCGCGATTTCCAATGCAGTTTATAACCGCGTGCTTTACGGCGAACATCCGTATAGCAAAAATCTTTCGGGCGACGAACAGACGGTTAAAACGATTAAGCGCGACGACCTCGTAAACTTTTACGAATCGGTATATCGTCCGAATAATTCGACCTTGATCATCGTTGGCGACATCAGCCGAAACACACTTTTACCGAAGCTCGAAAAAGCGTTTGCGGGCTGGAAGGAAGGCGAAGTTTCAGACGGCGAAATTCCAAATGTTGCGCCGATGGACAAAACCGGAATTTATCTGGTTGACAAACCCGGCGCGCCGCAATCGGTCGTTTCCATCGGGCAAGTCGGCGTTTCGCGCGATAATCCCGACTTTTTCGCCGTGCAGATTATGAATTCAATCCTCGGCGGCAGCGGCGGCAGACTTTATATGAATCTGCGCGAAACGAAAGGCTACACTTACGGCGCGTCCAGCAATTTTCAATTCCGGCGCGGCGCGGGACCTTTCACTGCCGGCGCAAATGTTCAAACTTCCGTTACAAAAGAATCCGTGCAGGAATTCTTAAAGGAATTAAACGGCATTCGCGGCGCAATTCCCGTCACGCAGAAAGAACTCGACGCGCACAAACAAAGGCTGATCCGGCTTTATCCGGCGGGATTTGAAACGGTCGGTCAGATTTCAAATCAGCTTTCGAATCTGGTCGTTTACGGTTTGCCCGATTCGTATTTCAACGAATACATCGCCAAAGTCGGCGCGGTGAGGATTGAAGACGTAAATCGCGCGGCAAACAAATATCTCGACCCGTCGAAAATGGCAATCGTCATCGTCGGCGACCGCAAAGAGGTCGAACCGAAACTCAAGGAACTCGGCTTTTCCGTGACGATTCTCGACGCGGACGGAAAACCCGTATCTTAAAACTTCGGTCGTGATTCAAAAAGAAAGGCGCTTGCATTTTTCGCCTTTCTTTGCTTTTAACGTGAGAGTTGAAAAAGAAAACCGCTGAAATAATTGATATTTGATAAAGTCGCTTCGCTTTATCCAATCTATCAATTATTCATTATCAAATATCAATTATTTCAGCAGTTAATCAGGTCATAAACGCCGGCATTGTCATAAATTTCAGCTTATCCAATGCCGCCATATTTCAAGGAGAAATTATGAAAAAAGCTATTTACCTGTTCGTTTTAGTTTTATTCTTTGTTCAAGTCAATTTTTCGCAGAATATTACAAAACAATCCTACGAAAAAGCGCGTGAAGTGTTGGATAAAGCCGTTGCGGCTTACGGCGGTTTGGAAAACCTGCGCGGGATTCAAAATTTTACTTTGCGCGCGGTCGGCGAGACGGTTCAGCGCAATCAGAGCCGCAAGACTTTTACGGCGGATCGCACAGCGTATCAGATTGACGTGACGGTTGATATGAAAAACAACCGTTTCGTTCAGATCGTCAAAGGCGGTTATCCGGGCGGCTTTTCCTATCACAACGGTTTTGCGGTTGATAAAACCGACGGCGTAACTTTCGATCTGGTGCGCAATACTTTTGTCGTCAGACCGAATATTCAAGCTGCCGCGATTCGTTTCCGACAGCGTTGGATTCCGCAGTATTGGGTTTTAAATGCCGTCGAACGTGCTTCGCGTCTGCGCTATGCCGGCAAAACGGAATTCGACCGGCGACCGCATCACGCCGTCAGTTATGCGAACGAAGACGGCGCGGAAAACACGCTTTATTTTGACGAAAAAACCGGTCTGCTCTCGAAATTCGAAGGACTCGGCTCGGATCGTTTTTTCGGCGATTCGGTTTTTGAAATGATCTATCCGGCGTATCGAACCGAAAACGGACAGCCGATTCCGACGGGCAGAATTTCAAAGATCAACGACGAATTGACCGAAGAACTGCGCTTTGAACAGCTCGCGTTCAATACGTCTTTGACCGATGATAAATTTAAAGTTCCGGGCGGAATGAAGGAAGTTACTTTTCCTGCGCCGCAGCCTTTTAATAAGATTTCCGAAACTGTCTATACGGTCAACGCGGGCGGCTACAATGTTCTTGCCGTCGGTTTTAAAGACTACGTTTTCGTGATGGAAGCACCGGGCGGCGACCAGATTTCGCGGCAGGCAATCGAGCAGATCAAAAAGATCTTTCCCGATAAACCGATTCGCTACATCGCCGTTACGCATCATCACGACGACCACGCGGGCGGGCTTCGGACATACATTGCCGAAGGCGCGACCGTCATCGCCGCGCCGGGTGAGAAAACGTTTTTCGAGCGCATCGTGAAAAGCAAATTTACGATTGAACCCGATCCTTTGGCACTTAATCCGAAAGAGTTGAAAATCGAAACGATTCAAAACGGCAGACGCGTTTTGACCGACGGCACAACGACGGTCGAAATTCTCGACATCGGCGCGGGACCGCACGCCGAAGAAATGCTTGTCGCTTATCTGCCGAACGAAAAAATGATCTTTCAGGGCGATTTATTGAATCGTCCGCCGAACGGCGATTTTCCGATTGCCAACGACACGACCGTTCATTTTGCGAAATGGATCGAAACGAAAAAACTGGCGGTCGAAAAGATAATTCCCGTTCACGGTCCCGTAACCACGATTGACGAACTGCGAACGGCGGTTAAGGCAAAAGAAACCGCGCAAAAGTAGTTTCGGCGGCAAATACAAAAAGCGGTAATCGGTAAGTTTTTACAGGTTACCGCTTTTTGTATTTTGCCGAAACCGAAACTCACGCTAAAATCTAAATCATTTCAAACCTTTGGAGAATCAATCAATGAAAAAACTTCTTTCCGTCCTTTTCGTCTTTCTGCTTTCCGCAAATTCGATTTTCGCCGTTGATATGAGCAAGGAAATCAACGCGGCGACCGATAAAATTATGCCGAAAGTTATCGAATGGCGACGGCATCTGCATCAATATCCCGAGCTTTCAAACCGCGAATTCAAAACCGCGAAATATGTCGAGGACAATCTGCGGCGGCTCGGTCTGGAAGTAAAAACCGGCATCGCGAAAACGGGCGTGATCGGAATTTTGAAGGGTTCGCAGCCCGGTCCGGTGATCGGACTTCGCGCCGATATGGACGCTTTGCCCGTTACGGAAAGAGTCCCGATTCCGTTCGCGTCAAAGGAAAAAGCCGAATATAACGGGCAAACCGTCGGCGTGATGCATGCTTGCGGACACGATACGCACGTTGCAATGCTGCTCGGCGCGGCGGAAGTTTTAACCGGGATGAAGGATAAAATCAAGGGAACAGTCGTTTTCATTTTTCAACCGGCA
Source organism: Pyrinomonadaceae bacterium (assembly GCA_022843305.1). Lineage (GTDB taxonomy): Bacteria > Acidobacteriota > Blastocatellia > Pyrinomonadales > Pyrinomonadaceae > JAFDVJ01. Next base: position 64,810 of record JALHNX010000002.1, read on the forward strand.
GAAGAAGGCGCACCCGACGGCGAAGAAGGCGGCGCGGCTTTGATGATTAAGGAAGGCGTCATGAATAATCCAAAAATTGACGTGATTTTCGGGATTCACATCAATTCGCAAACCGAAATCGGCAAGATTCGTTACAAAAGCGGCTCGTTTATGGCTTCGGCGGATTGGTTCACGATTAAAGTCAAAGGCAAACAGGCGCACGGGAGCGCACCGTGGGGCGGCATTGACCCGATTGCGACCGCCGCGCAGATCATTAACGGCTTGCAGATGATCGTTTCGCGCCAGTCCGAACTGACGAAAGCGCCGGTCGTCATCACCGTCGGCAAGATCAACGGCGGCGTGCGCGAAAATATCATTCCCGAAGAATTGACGATGGCAGGAACGATTCGCACGCTCGACGCGCAGATGCAGAAAGAAGTTCACGAAAAAATCCGCCTCACCGCGACGAAAATCGCCGAATCAATGGGCGCAACAGTCGAGATTTCGTTTGAAAATAAAACGCTCGTTACTTACAACACGCCCGAACTCGTCAAAAAAATGCTGCCCAGTCTGGAAAAAGCGGCGGGCAAAGAAAATGTCTATGAAACCGAATGGACGACCGGCGCGGAAGATTTTTCGTTCTTCGGCGAAAAAGTTCCGTCGTTTTTCTTCAACGTCGGCGGAATGCCTGCGGGCAAGAATAAAAAAGATGCCGCGCCGCATCACACGCCCGATTTTTTCATTGACGATTCCCGTTTAGATGTCGGCGTTAAAGCGTTTTGCAACATTGTTTTCGACTATCAATAAAGGTTAAAAGGGAAAAAGTTAGTTGAGTTATTAAGTAGTTGGACAGAAATAAACGAATCTCAATCTGTCGGCAATCAGTAGAGCGAGCGGTAGCGAGTCGGCTTCGCTGAGAGACAATCGGTAGTGAGTCAGACTCGCTATCGCTCGCTCTACTGATGTTTTTTAGATTATGATAAATCTGTCCAATTACTTATCAACAAAACTTTTTCACCTTTTCACTTTTTCACTTTTAACCTTTTACGCTTGCAAATGCGCTTCGACGAACCACAGCATTTTGTCAATCGAACGCGAAACGCCCGTCAGCAAATCCGCCGTGTCCACGTCGCCGAGTTCGTCGGTCGCGTCAATGTCGGCGCGAACCTTTTTGCCGAAATCCGCGAGCGCATTAGAAAGCGCGTCAACATGCGCCGCGCCGTCCGAAATTTCCAGCGGATATTCGCTCAAAGACGAATTTTGCGCCGCGACGCGAACCGTTCCCAAAGCAACGCCGCCGAGCGTCGTGATGCGTTCGGCAATGTCGTCAACGTGCGGATCAAGATCGGTCGCCACCTGATCGAAAAGCTCGTGCAGGGCAATAAAATTCATCCCTTTCACGTTCCAATGCGCCTGTTTCGCCTGCGATTTCAGATCGCTCGCGTCCGCCAGACGCTGATTCAAAATTCCGATTACTTTTTCCCGTTTTCCTTTTGCGATGTCAATTTTCGTGTTATGCAGTTCCATAATTTTCCCCTTAAATTAGAATTATTCTAATTCTAAAAAACTTAGATGTCAAATACCCCGGATAAAGTTTCCAACCTTTTACATATGCGTGGCATATACTTAAAATATAGGTTTTTATGATATTTCTGCAAAATACGAATTCAAATACAAACAGAATTATTGAAGACGCGACCAAAATCAAAGATGTCACATGGAACTCGATCAACAGTATTCTGGTTGACATAGTCACGCAAATTCCGCTGATCGTCGCCGGACTTTTGGTTTTATTGATATTTTTTCTGATTTCAAAGCTTGCCAAAAAAGTCTTTTGGACGGCTTCGGGAAAAGCCAGATTAGACAACCGTTTGCGGATTTTATTCAGCCGTCTGATAGTTGTTTTTACGATTGTGATCGGAATTTTCACGGCTTTGACCGTCATTATTCCGGGATTTACGTTCGGCAGTTTAGTTACCGGATTGGGATTCACGACTTTTGTGATCGGTTTTGCGACCAAGGATATTTTGAACAATCTTTTATCCGGCGTTTTGATTTTGTGGCAGCAGCCGTTTCGCATCGGCGATTATCTTTATGTCGGCAGTAATCAGGGCAAGGTCGAACATATCGGCGTTCGCGCCACACAGATGCGCAAGGACGACGGCGAGCTGGTTTTGATTCCGAACGGCGATATGTATTCGAGCGCGATTACGATTCGCGGCGCGGGCGCGGAACGCCGGATGATTTTGAAAATCAGCATCGGTTATGATTGCGACATCGGAGAGGCGAAGGAAATCATCAACAATGTTTTAGCGCGGGCGGAAGGCGTGGTTGACGAGCCGAAATCGAGCGCGGTGGTTACGGATTTGAGTGCCGACGGCGTGAATATTTCGATATATTTCTGGATAAATACCGACAAAGACAAGCCGATGCAGGTTTTCGATCTGGTTGCGACCGAAATCAAAAAAGCGTTGGGCGAAAACGGAATCGAGATGTTTCCGCCGAATTCGGTAATTCTCCAAACGCCTGAAAAAGGACAAGTTCCGGTCGAAGAATCAGACAACGTAAGTTTTGAGCCGAGAAAGAAAAAAGAGGAATTTTAGTTTTGAAAAGATTTATTTTTCGTTTATCGGTTTGACTGCGGAATTCTATTGTTCGGTTGTGGTCGCGCATTGACGGCGCTCGTGCCGCCGCCGCGAAAGAGCGGCGTGTAAATCCATTTCGAGTGATTTTCGATGCCGTAATAAGCGATGATTGATTTGCTTTTGCTTTGGCTCGCCACGCCGATAAAAGGCGTGTTCTCGGTCGAATCGTCAAATTCCATATCGTCCGCGTCTTCGACATCGCTTTCGCTTTTGGTGTTCACGACGTTCACGAGCGGCAATGCATAACGGTCGAATATCTGACCCGGACTCGACGGCAAAAGACCATTGTTATAAGTCTGGACGCGCTTTGCGAAATTTATGAAAGCCTGACTGTCGGGTTTTACCAAACGCCATTTGCCGTCTTCGCTCAAAGGATCAATCGCCGCCGAAGGACGTAAAATCATCCGCTTTTTCGTGCCGTAAGGCAGTCCTTCAAGCAAATCGTCCATCGAATTCGGCAGACGCGCGCCGCGATAAAACAAGACATATTGTTTGATCGCGTCGGCAACTTCCTCGCCGCGCCGAATCTGTTCGAGTTCCTTTTCGCGCTGGACTTCGATATAGACGGTCGGCGCAACCGCCAGCAAAGACATCGCAAAAATCGCCATCACTGCGACAATTGCGAGCAACGACATTCCCTGCTCGGATTTGCGGTTTGCGGTTTGCGGATTGCGGTTTGTCTTTACTTTTTCCAACTTTACTTACCTCGTTTTTTTAATTGTCGCCGTCGTCGTCGTCCACATCGGAATCATCCTTCTTTTGCTCCGGCGTTCGGTAAGGTCTGATCGGATTGTTACACGGAATTCCGGGCGGACATTGCGTATTCATATTCGGATTCGGCTGCTGAACCATACTCGGATCGGGAAAACTCGGTTGATTCGGAATCGGTCTGTTCGGAAAAGTCGGCATACTCGTCGAAGTTTGTCCCGAACCTTTGATCAACTCGATGGAATACGGCGGCAGAAAACCGAGCTGTGTGTCCTGCACCAGCATTTTCGCGGGCGTAATACTGATAACGCGGAAACGTCCGCCGATGCGGTCGTCCAAACGAACGCTCGTCGGCATAGTTTTGCCCTGCTCCATAATGTAGCCCATATCGTTGTTTCCGCGCTTGCGCGAAACGATACCGAGATACTGAAACTGCGGTTGCGGCGGTTGCTGAATGTTGAAAAATATCTGATTTGAAAAGAACGCGCCGTCCGGCGAGCGAACTTCGATGGTTATCTGTCCGGCGTTGGCAATATAATTTGCCGGAATTTCCGCCGATAACTGCTGCGGACTGACATAATTTGTCGGAAGCTGCGCGCCGTTGAAAAAGATGTATGTTCCGGGCGTAAATTTATCGCCGCCGACATCCAATTTAAAACTTTTTTCGCCCGCAATCGCACTTTGCCGGCTGATAAAGCTCAAGTAAACGTTCGGTGTCGGCGCGGGTATCGGCGTTGGCGGTGTCGGCGTCTTCGGTTCAAAATACGGTGTCGGGCTGAACGGTGTCGGAATCGGCGGTTCGTAGAATGCGAAAATATTTCTTCCGGCATCGGACGCGCCCGGCGGATACTGGACGGAAACCGGAATTCGCGTGTAAACATCGTCTATCTCGTTTTGCCGCGGCAGCGCGGTAACGACAACATCGCCCGTGCGGTTCGGCGAAGCGGAAGCCGTCGGGGTCGGCGAAAGATTGACGGTAACGGTCTTTTTTCTGCCCGAAAACGGCGAAAAAATCATATTGCCGATTGCCAGCACCGACAGCACACCAAGCACGAGCGCGACGATAATTTTATTTCTTTCGGTTGGAGTTTTACCTTCAAAAAGTTTCATTTTCTATAACTCTCTCAAATTACCGTTCAAGGCTCGCCGATTGCGGCTGAAAATTCGGACGGCGGTAATAAGCCGCCAGTTCGAGACGCAGAGTGACGGTTTCGCCGCGCGTTTTGCCGCGGTCAACTTTTTCTGCCGACTGTGTTTGTGGCTGATTCGGCTGCTTCGGCTGCTGAAATGTGTTCGGATTCGGAAAATTCTGAAACTGACCGGCTGGATTCGCGCCCGTCGGCTGATTATTGATCGCCGCCTGCTGTGATCTTGCCGGGTCGCTTTCCTGCTTATTTTCCGAAGGTTCGAGTTCAATCGCGCTGATAATCACAAATTGATTGCGGCTGGTTTCGATTTCGCGGATAAATCTCCGCAAATTCTGATACGAACCGTCGAGCGTCATCGTGATATATTGTCCCGGATAAATGCTGATAAACTTCGATCTGCCTTTTTCCGCGTCCGTCTGCTGATTATTGCGGTTCGGGTCGGCAATTTCGAGCGGCGCGTAATCGGGACCCGAAGTATTTATTAAGCCGTAAGCCGCGATCAAACCGTTAAGCTGTTGGTAAAGCGCGGCTTTCCCGATATTTTCTGCCGGCAGAAAGCGCGTTTCAAAATCGTCAACGCTGGTAATCAATTGGGCAACGCGTTCTTCGGTCGTCGTGATATTGCCGTAACGCGAACGCGCTTCTGTGAGTTTTTTATCCAAATCGTCGCGTTTGGCGCGATTGTTCGACAATTCGCTCTGCGCCGGAAGCACGAGCAAAACAAACACTAAAATCGTCGTCAAAATTGCGAGCATCGAAAGTCCGACCGTGACCAGTTCGGTCGTTCCCCACATTCCCGCATAAACTTTGCGCTCGCGGTTTTTCGGCGGAACGTCAATCATCGTTTCCTTCGGAATAATGATCGTTTCGTCTTCGGTTAATAGAACGGTGCGGTCGGCTTCTTCGATAACCACCGTCGAATCTATCGTTTCGCCAAGCTCGTTGACGTGAATCGAAGGTTTGGTTTTTTTCGAATTTTCTTCGGTTTTGAGATTTTTATCTTCCATTACTCATTGCCTCCTTGCTGATTGAGCGTTAAATCGGAGGAATTCGCCGCCGCTGCCGGCAAACTGTAATAAGGCGTGTAAATCAAATACAGAGTGTATTCGCTATAAATTGAACGCTCGGTTTTCTGCCGATCCTGTCCGCGCAATTCGGCTCTGAAAACGCCTGAATTGTTCATATTGTCAATCATTGCCGCAATGCTCTGGTAATCTTTGCTGAGAACGGAAAAATTGAGTTCGGCTTTGACGCGGTCGCCGTCCTTAAAGATATTTTCGACGCTGATACGCGACGCGCTGACACTTCCGGGCAGAACGCTTTCCAAATCGGAAAACAGTTTCGACCAGCCGAACGATTTATTGGCGACGAGCTTGTGTGCGCCGATCAGCAGCGCGCGTTTGTCGGGCGGCAAGTCCTGCTGGACTAATTCGCCCTGACGGTTAAGTTCCTGAAGGTCTTTTTCCATCTGCGCGATTTCGGTTTTGGCGAGTTCGTTGTTTTGGTCAATTTCTCTTAATTTCGCAAAACACAAAATCGCGCCGCCGACGGAAACCGCCAACAGCACAAGCGCGATCAGATACGGTAAAGTCCGGTTGCGAAACGGACGACTTGCAAGATTGAGTTTGGTAATCACTGTTTTATAGATTGTTCGTTGTTTGTTGTTCGTTGCTCGTTGCTTCAAAAAAAATTACGGACGGCAAATAACTTTCCTGTTTTGTGAACTCAAAAAGTTTAACAGAAAGCCGCTGCGGCTGACAACGAACTACGGGCAACGGGCAAAACAGTTGTTTTCACGTCGGAGAGAAACGAAAAGTTGCAAAAAGGTCGGTAAAATACCAATCTTTTGAAATTTAGTTTTGAATTTGAAATCTGTAATTTGAAATCCGCCTTAATCCTCGCGTCCCGGAAGACTTTTGTGCATTTCGTCGGGTTTCAAATCGCGGTAAGCGCAGATGCGGTTACGACCTTCGCGTTTGGCGCGGTAAAGCGCGGAATCAGCCATTTCGACAAGTTCGATCACATCGCTCGAATCGTCGGGAAACGAAGCGACTCCGATGCTGATCGTAACGTGATGTTTTTCTTCCGACGATTTGCCCTGCCGAATAACGGTAAATTCCTGTTTTTCGATCTCCGAGCGGATTCTTTCCGCCGCGACAAGCCCTTGTCCGATTTCGGCGTGCAGCAGAAATGCCGCAAATTCCTCGCCGCCGAAACGCGCCGCGACATCGCCGCTTCTTAAGTTTTGCGTGATGTAGTAGCCGATCTCTTCGAGCGTTTTACTGCCCGTCAGATGCCCGTAAGTGTCGTTGACGCTTTTGAAAAAATCAACGTCCATCATCAAAACGCAGAACGGGCGGTTTTCCTGTTTGGCGCGCGCCGATTCGCGGCGCAATTCCGAAAAAAACGAACGGCTCGAAAGCAGTCCCGTCAAATCGTCGTGCGACAAAAGACGGTGAATCTGGCGATGAAACTCGCGGTCAATCTCGTCCAGAAATTCGAAGCGCAGGATATGTTCGCCGATCGTGATCTTATCGCCGTTCTGCAAAGTTTCCTGTCTGACTTTTTGCCCGTTCAGAAGCGTTCCGTTGCGCGAACTCAAATCCGTCAGAACATAGCTCACGGTATTTGTTTCTTCGTCCGTGATGGCATTGATACGGGCGTGTTTGCGCGAAATTTTCGTGTCGTTGACGCGCACGTCGGCTTCGAGCGCGCGACCCAGAATAACTTCTTCACGTTCGAGCGGAATCGGCACCGCGAGCAAATCTCCGGTTAAAAAAATGAGTGCGGGTCGTAAATCTTCTTGCGGACGTTTCGACTTATTCATAAGAAGCAAGGGGCGGATTCATCAGCGCGGGAAAAACTCTAAACTTTACAATAGATTATTCTACGTCAATTTTCCAGATTTTTTTCGGGCAAACATTAAATTAATTGTTTCTCTGTCATTTACAGCCGTCTTTTCATCATTTAACATTTACGGTTTAACATTAAACGGGATGCGAATTCTCTTTGTCAAACTCAGCAGTATCGGCGACATCGTGCATACTTTACCGGCTCTGGCGGCAGTCCGAAAGGCTTTGCCGGCGGCGGAAATTTCGTGGGCGGTCGAAAAATCTTCGGCGGAAATTTTGCGTGGAAACGCGCTTATCAATAATCTTATCGAGGTTGATACGCGTTCGCTTCGCGGCGGAAAAATCATCGAAGAAATTCTGCTCGACGCGAGCCGCCAAATCCGTCAATTACGAAAGTTTGAATTTGATGCCGCGCTCGATTTTCAAGGACTTTTAAAATCCGGCGCAATTGCCAAGTTTTCAAAAGCAAAACGCCTTTACGGATTTGATAAATCGAATTTGCGTGAACCCGCGAGCCGTTTTCTGCTGACCGAAACGATTGAAATTCCGAAACAGATTCACGTCATCCGCAAAAATCTGGCTTTAGCGGAAAAAGCTCTGAGCATTCCGGTTCCGACGGAAAATTTCGAGTTTCCGATTGCAACATCCGACGAACATAAAGCGGAAGCCGCAAAAATAATTAGCGAAACGGGCGAGAAATTTGCGATTCTCAATCCGGCGGGCGGTTGGGTAACAAAACTCTGGCACGCCGAAAAATTCGGCGCATTGGCTGATAAACTCTGGGAAGAAAACGGTATGGTTTCGGTCGTCACGACCGCGCCGAATGAAACGAATTTAGCCGACAAAGTTCTGCAAAACAGCAAATCGGGCAAAGTTTTTCTCGCCCAAACGAGCTTGAAAGGTTTTTACGAACTCGCCAAACGCGCTCGTGTTTATGTCGGCGGCGATACCGGACCGACGCACTTGGCGGTTGCGGCAAACGCGCCGGTTGTCGGAATTTTCGGTCCGACCGAATGGTGGCGCAACGGAAGTCCGAACCCGGCGGACATCTGCGTCGAGCGAAACGACATCAATTGCCGTGTGGATTGCCACCGGCGAAGCTGTTCAAACTGGATTTGTATGGATATTTCGGTCGAAACGGTTTTCGACGCGGTGCAAAAAAGACTCGGCAAGTAAAATTAAAGTAAACAGGTGAGCAAATGATTTCCGGTATGATGAAAGAGACCACAGATTCGACTGATGCGGCGGATTTTCACTGATTTTATCAGTCCCGATCAGTTAAATCAGTCTAATCTGTGGTCTCTTTCAGCGGTTTCCAAATGCCTCTTTATTTTTGTTCACCTGCCTAATAATTCTACATTCTGCATTTTGCATTAAATCGCATAAACCGGGCGTTTCTTTATTTGCAATTCAGTGCAAAATGTAGAATGTAAAATGATTTTCACTGCTAAAACTTTTACGGGTTTTCACAAAGAATTTGTTTTTAGGTTAAAATTTTTCGGTGGTTTCAAAAAATAAAAGACTTTTACAACGGCTTCGCGTGCCGCTCGGATTTTTGTTTGCGATAGTTTTTCTGGTTTTCGCCAAGCCCGCGTTCGTTACCTTAATTATCGGCGCGGCGGTTTCGATTTTCGGGATTCTGATTCGCGGCTGGGCTTCGGGGCATATCCGCAAAAATCAGAATCTGGCGGTTTCCGGTCCTTATGCTTACACGCGCAATCCGCTTTACTTGGGAAGTTTTCTGCTCGGTGTCGGATTTACGATTGCGTCGGGCGTTTGGTGGCTCGCGCTGATTTTTATTGTCCTATTCTTAGGCATCTATTTGCCTGTGATGCGCGTCGAAGCAGAAGATTTGACGCAGATTTTCGGCGCGGATTTTGAAGAATATAAAAGAGAAGTTCCGCTGTTTTTTCCGCGCCTGAGAGCATGGAAAAAGGGTGTCGAAAAATTCGATTTTCAGTTATACTTACGTTACCGAGAATATCGCGCCGCGTTCGGAATGGTTTTCGCGTGGAGCGTTTTAGCCGCCAAAGCCTTTTTTCAGATAGGATTATGAAATACAAAATTTTCGCTTTGCTGATGTTTTTTATCTTGCTCGCCGGAATTTCCCCAAAGATTTCAGCGCAGACAAAACCGTTTAAGATCGGCGAAGTTCTCACATACGAAGGAAAAGTCAGCAAGATCATTCAGGGCATCGCGGTCGCCGATCTGACCTTTACGCTGACCGACGCGCCAAACAGCAGTAATTACCTGATAAAAACCGAAGCCAAATCGAAAGGCTCGTTGCTCAAAATTTTTCGCTACAGCTTTTTGCAGGATTATGAATCAACGGTTGACAGCCTGAATTTTCGCGTCCTGAAAACGCAGAAAAACGACGTTCAGAAAGAACGCGTCCGCGTTTCCGAGGCGATTTTCGATTACGACAACCGGCAGGTAACGTTTGCTGAAATGAATCCGAAAGAACCGATGCGCCCGCCGCGCAAGATCGCCTCGGAGATCAGAGGCGAAGTTCACGATATGGTTTCGGGGATTTACGCTCTGCGGATGATGCCGCTCGCGGTCGGCAAAGTTTTTGAAGTAACGGTCAGCGATTCGGGTTTGGTGTATAAAGTTCCCGTCCGCGTGACGCGCCGCGAAATTCAAAAAACGGTTCTCGGAAAAGTGATGTGTTTTCGCGTCGAACCCGAAGTTTTCGGCATCAACCGCCTGATCGAGCAGGAAGGACATATGATCATCTGGATCACCGACGACGCGCGAAGAATTCCCGTCCGCTCACAGATCAAAAGCGACATCGGCAAAATCGAAGTCAAGCTCAAACAATTCGGCAACAACACGACCGCCAAAAAATAAAGGCTGATTTGCCGACGAAACTCACGAAATAAGTGAAAGAAGGAAAACCTAATGATTTTTTATTTTAAGTAGTTGGACAGATTTATCATAATCTAAAAAACATCAGT
>JALHNX010000003.1 GCA_022843305.1 Pyrinomonadaceae bacterium
TCAGCCGTCGAATTCAATAAAAAAAACGTCGATGATAAAGGCGAAGATTTGAAAATCTCGAAAGCGCAGAGTGATAAAAATCTTATTGCCACGCTTGAAGATTTAGGTTATTTACCGAACGGATTTCAGGGCGGCTTTTTATTTAATCTGTTAGAACACAAAAATCCGAAGATTAGATTTTTAGCCGCTAAGAATATTGCTAAACTTAATCAAGCAAAAAGCCTTGAACCGCTTTGGAACGCTTTTCAGAAAGAAAACGATACAACTGCCAGACGAGAAATAGTTTCAGCAATCGGCAGACTTCGCAAACCGCAAAACAAGCCTTATTTATTCGAGATTCTGCAAGACGAAGACCCAAAAGTTGTTTGTCAGGCAATTCGCGGTTTGCTAGCTTATGACGACGATATTTTAGTTGAGCGTAAATTAAAACCGCTGCTCAACCACGAAAACGAAACGGTCAGAACGGTTATTTACAAAGAGTATTTTGCCGAAAAGACAAAAAAGGAAAGCGAACTGCCGCATCCTGAAACTTACGATTATTTGAAAAACGTCGTCGTCAATGCTGATGTTAGAGAAGCGTTAGCAAACGTCCCGAACGAAAGCATTCATTTAACTTTCACTTCGCCGCCGTATTACAATGCGAGAGATTATTCGATTTATCCGAGTTACGACGCTTATCTGAAATTCTTAGCCGGAGTTTTTAAAGAAACGCACCGCATCACGAAAGAAGGCAGATTTTTAATCGTCAATACTTCACCAATTATAATTCCGCGTGTGAGTCGCGCACATTCAAGCAAGCGTTATCCGATTCCTTTTGACTTGCATCATCATTTAGTCGAAATGGGTTGGGAATTTATTGACGATATTATTTGGCTCAAGCCTGAATACAGCGTTAAAAATCGCGTTGGCGGATTTCATCAGCATCGCAAACCATTAGGTTATAAACCAAACTCGGTTACGGAATATTTAATGGTTTATCGGAAAGAAACAACGCGACTTTTAGATTGGAATATGCGAAGTTATTCGCAAAAAACAGTTGAAGAAAGCAAAGTTGCGGGCGAATACGAAACAACAAATGTTTGGAAAATTGACCCGAAATTCGACAAGATTCATTCGGCTGTTTTTCCGGTTGAATTATGTAGAAGAGTTATTCAGTATTATTCATACAAAGGAGATTTGGTTTTCGACCCGTTTGCGGGAAGCGGAACAGTTGGAAGAACGGCAAAAAGTTTGGACAGAAACTTCTTCTTGACGGAAAAAGATACTGAATATTTCGAGTATATGAAAAGTAAAACGGATTCTAGGAACAATGAGCTTTTCGCACAAAGTAAAACTATTTTCATAAATTCAGTAAAAGAGTTCAACGAATACAAACTTTCAAAATAATATGAACCTAACGAATGAAGTAATTAAAAACATAATAATCCGTTTAATCAAAGGACAAGATTACAGAATTGAAGTTGTAAATCTCATCAATGCACAATTCTTGCAATATGCGATTGATTTTTTCCGAAAAGTTGTTGAAGCCAAATTAAACAATAAGGAAATAACGATTGATTGGTATCGTCAGGAATTTGGCGACATCAAAAAGTTCAAGCCGCAAGACATTGCAATTCATTACGGACTTAACAAGAAGACAATTACTAATATGCACAGGAAAGCACCTAAAGAAGTTGTAATTGACGCTTCAAATGAGCATTTTGATAGTTTGTGCGAACTTATTGAAAATCTTGTCAAGAATCAAAATGAAGTTGATATAACACTAACCATTAAATTTCGAGGCGTTAGTGCCGACTTTTCGATGAGTGAGAGTTTGATAGTCATTAACACGCTTGCAGTTAAAAGAGCAGCTTTAAGAGGCGGCGCGTGGTCAAGCGCGGGCAAGCGAACGGAAAAACTTTTGATGAAAACGCTTTTTGAAATTTACTCCGTGCCGGTAGAATTTTACGCGGAACAGGAAACCGAGATTTTTGTCGAAACAAAGGCGAAAAAAGGCTCAACCAAAACAACAAAAGTAAATCGTGAAATTGATTATTATTTTCTGAGCGACGGCAAACAATTAAGGTGCGAAGTAAAACTGATGGGCACGGGAAATTCCGAAAGTGCCGATGCCATCTACGCCCGCAATAGCGACATCTTTATAGCCGATTCGCTATCGGAACAAAACAAAGAACAGTTAGAAGATGCCGATGTCGCGTGGATTGAATTACGAACCGAAAACGGTTACAAAAAATTTGCCGACTTGTTAAGACGATTTAACATTCCTTTCACGGATTTCAACGGCGACATTGATGAAAAATTAAAAGCAATACTCGATGAAATTCTTCCGTAAAATTTGAGGTAAATCGAATGACACAAGAGCAATTCATTCAAGAATTCAAAAGCTACCAGAAAACCAAACAGTTCGAGGTTATCTGCGAGCTTGCAAAAATCTACGAAGAAGATTTAACAAATCACCTCAAAAATGGTTGTAAAATCTCGGTAAAAGAAGAAAAAACTATCAATCGTTTGCGCGAAATTGGCGCAATTGACTTGGAAATTCGGAAGACTGAAAACCCTTAAATTTCGACCGTTGCTGATTTTCAAATTAAATGCTCTACGACCAATATTTTATTGATGATTTGAAATCGCGCGCCGATCTGGTGCGGATCGTCGAGATGCACGTCCCGCTGAAGAAAAAAGGTCAGAACTGGTGGGGCAATTGCCCGTTTCACGGCGAAAAGACGGCTTCGTTTTCGGTCAGTCCGCAGAAGGGTTTTTACAAATGTTTCGGCTGCGGAAAAGGCGGGTCAGCTTACAATTTCGTGATGGAATTGGAAGGTTTAAACTTTCCCGAAGCCATCAAACGCGTTGCGGAAATTTCGGGCGTGCCGCTACCCGAACCGGTTGACGATAAAAATTACGAGCGCAACAAGCAGCGCAAAAAAGAACGGAAAGCGATTGCCGATCAGGTTATCGAACTCAATAAATACGCGCTCGAATTCTGGGAACATCACTTACAGGAAAACAACGCGAATTCAAAAGCGGCGCGTGAATATCTCGAAAAACGCGAGATTTCGGACGAAATAATTAAGGCATTTCACATCGGTTATTCGCCCGACAGTTGGGACGCGCTGATGTCGCTTTTAAAGGAAAAAGGCGCGGACGAAAAACTTATCGAAGCGAGCGGCTTAGTTTCGATCAACGAAGAAAAAAAGCGGGTTTACGACCGTTTTCGCGGTCGCGTGATGTTTCCCGTTCTGAACATTGACGGTCAGCCGGTCGCGTTCGGCGCACGGATTTTGGCGCAGGGCGAGCCGAAATATCTGAATTCGCCCGAAACTCCCGCCTATACGAAAGGCGATCATCTTTACGGATTTTTCCAGTCGAAAGAAGAGATTCGCAAGAAAAAATATGCGATTCTGGTCGAAGGTTATCTCGATCTGATCGCGCTTTACCAATTCGGCGTAACGAACTGCGTGGCGAGTCTCGGAACGGCTTTTACAGAGCATCAGGCAAAACTGCTCGGCAGATTTGCGAAGAAAGTGGTTGTCAACTATGATGGAGACAAGGCAGGTGTCAAAGCGGCAAGACGGGCTATTGAAATCCTTCTGGCAGAAGATTTTGAAATCAAAGTTTTGGTATTACCAAACGGGCAAGACCCCGACGATTTCATACGCGCCAACGGATTTACGGCATATAAAAAACAACACGAAACCAACGCGACTACCTATCTCCAATTCGTTCTAGAAACTGCTGTGCAGGAACGCAATCTCGCTGTGCCGAAACAAAAGGTCGAGGCAATCGAGGATGTGATGCCTGTGCTTTCGGCTATCCGGCATCCGATTCAGAAACGCGACAGCTTTGATCAGGCGTTGAGTTTTTTTCGGATTGACGATTCGATTCTCAAACGCGATTTATGGAAATCCGTAAAATTGGGCGCGAAGATCGAAACCGATACTGTCCGGCAGCAGGTTGCCCGTGCCACGCAAGCAAAAATGACGGTCGCCGAAAGCCGTCTGCTTGAACTGCTGATTTACGATAACGAATTGCGGGAAATAATTCTGCCCCAACTTGAAGAAACAGATTACGAACCGTTGGCGACGGCAAGCGTGTTTCGCGCCGTTCTGCAATTGCAAAAAACGGGCGCGGAAATTACACTTGAAAGTTTGCTCGAACTCGTCGAAACGGACGAGACGGCGAGCGATTTTGTGCCTGTGCTGATGATGAGCGAACCGCCGCGCGAAGCGGGCGACGCGATTGACGAAGTTTTGCACGATGCCGAAAGCTGTGTTTTTACGCTTCGTTCGATGGCGATTTCAAATCGCATTTTGGAAATCAGCCAGGAACTGATCTTAGCTGAACAGAGCGGAAACAGCGAATTGCTCGGTCATCTCGTGGCGGAACAAATCGGGCTGGCGCGTCTGAAACGCGATTTGCAGAACCGCGTCAACGCAGGCTGAAAGTTTTGAGTCCCGCCTAAGGGCGGCAAAACCGTTTCGCTTCGCTAACGGTTTGAGGCACGCTGAAGCGTGGACTCTGAACGCCTGAAACAATTTATCGTTTTGCGCGTTAAAAAGTTATTTAATAAACAACGATTTACTAACGAATTTAATCAAAGAACATTTAATAAAATGGTTATGACAGACTACGACGAAAAGGAAGATTTAATGGACCGGCTGCTTGCCATGGGCAGAGGCAAAAAGTTCTTGAGTTTTGACGATTTAAACCGGGAAATGCCCGACAAAATGATGTCGCCCGAAGACATCGAAGACGTTCTCGAAAGATTGGAAGGCGCGAATATTTCGGTTTCCGATTCGGATTCCGCGCTTCTCGAACAAGCCGCGAGCCTAGCGCTCGACGACGATACCGAAGTTGACGAAGACGATCTGGATTTGGATTTATCCGCCGGAACGCTCGATAAATCGAATGATCCCGTTCGCCTTTACTTGCGCGAAATGGGTATCGTTCCGCTTTTGACGCGTGAAGGCGAAGTAACAATCGCCCAAAGAATCGAACGCGGGCAAATCAAAACGCAGAAATCAATTTCGCGTTCGCCGATTGCGGTCGAAAGACTGATCAAGCTCGGCGAAGACCTTGTCAAAGGTAAAGCGAGCATCCGCGAAACCGTGATGTTTTCCGAGCAAGCCGAGCTGACGGGCGAAGAAGACAAGGTTGACGAATATCTGCGCTGGACGCTCGAAGGCATCGAAAATATCAATTCGAATTTTGCCAAAGCAATGAAATTCTGGAACGATTTGCGCGAAGAACAGGAAAAAACAAAAGGCAAACCGTCAAAAAAACTGCTGACGCTGAAACGCCGCACGGCGCGGGCGCGGCTCGAAATTTCGCAGGAAATCAAAAATCTTAATCTGACCGAATACGCGAAACAGGTTCTGATCGGCGCGATTCGCAAAGTTGATGCCGAGATCAAAAAAGCCGACCGCGAAATTCGCAAAACGGAAGAAAGGCTCGAAGGCAAGGTTTCGCCCGACGAAAAGAAAGAATTGACGGCAAAAATCGCCGAAGCGCGGACAAAACACGCCGAAATCGAAGCCCGATATTTTCTTCCGACGGTCGAAATCAAACGCTCTTTACAATCGATTCTGATCGGCGAAACGCAGACCAATCAGGCGAAACGCGAATTGGTCGAAGCCAACTTGCGCCTGGTTGTTTCGATTGCGAAAAAATACACGAATCGCGGTTTGCAATTCTTAGATTTGATTCAGGAAGGCAACATCGGTTTGATGAAAGCGGTTGACAAATTCGAATGGCGGCGCGGTTATAAGTTTTCGACTTACGCGACGTGGTGGATTCGTCAGGCAATCACGCGCGCCATCGCCGACCAAGCGCGAACGATTCGCATTCCCGTCCATATGATCGAAACGATCAACAAGCTGATTCGCACCAGCCGCGCTTTGGTTCAGGAATTAGGACGCGAACCGACGAGCGAAGAAATCGCCAAGAAAATGGACATTCCGGTTTCAAAAGTACGCAAGGTTTTAAAAATCGCACAGGAACCGATTTCACTCGAAACGCCGATCGGCGAAGAGGAAGATTCACACTTAGGCGATTTTATCGAAGACCGCTCGATTATGAATCCGGCAGAATCCGTAACGTTCGGCAACTTGCGCGAAATCACCGACGAAGTTCTCGCAACCTTAACGCCGCGAGAGGAAAAAGTCATCAAGATGCGTTTCGGGCTCGGCAATACAGGTTCGGAACACACGCTCGAAGAAGTCGGACAGCATTTCGCAGTAACGCGCGAACGCATTCGCCAGATCGAAGCGAAAGCCTTGAGAAAACTGCGTCACCCGTCGCGCTCGCGTCGTTTGAAAGCGTTTCTCGAAGGCAAGGCGTAATTCGATTTTGGATTTTAGATTTTGGATTGACGTTTTAATGATTTGCGGTTTGCGATTGCATTTTGCAGTTGCAGACCGCAAAATCTTTTTAAATGGAATTTTCAACCCAAATTTTCTGGCTCGTGATCTTGTCGATCGTCGTCGCTTCGATCGCGTGGACGGTCACGCAGGAAGAAATTTTCCGCGAACCGCGCGAGTATTGCGAGAAAAAAAGCGAAACCTGCAAATCAATTCTCCAGCGCAAATTTTTCTACGTTTTCACCTGCGAATACTGCTTCAGCCACTGGGTGACGATTTTTATTTTGCTGCTCACCGGCTTTCGGCTTTTGCTCGACGATTGGCGCGGCTACATTTTAGCGTTCTTCGCAATTCCGTGGCTTGCCAACCAATGGATGAGCATCTACCGCCGTCTGCGCGTCGGCATCAAACACGAAAATCTTCAGGCGAAAATCGTCGAGGAAAAACTCGACAGATAGATTTTTAGCGATGTTCGAGTTGGATAAGATAAACCGCCGAATCGCCCTCGAATTCGATTTTGCTCAGTTTGTTGTCCGCGTCTTTCACAGCGGTTTTCTTTATTTTTCCGCTTTCGAGAAAATCCTTGAGCTTTTTCTCCAGTCCTTTATCAGCCAGTTTGCCGGTGTTCTGAAAAGCGTTTTCGCGCGATTTTTCCGCCGTTTCCGGTTTTTCCTTGCTCCAGACGACCCAGAAATTTTCCGTTCCGGCAGTGCCGCTGAATTCGTTCCAGCCGGTCTGATATTTCTGTTTGGCGGAAACATCCGCCGCGCCGTTGTTTTGTTTCGGAGTCGGGAAAATAATGTTGAAAACCCGTTCGCCTTTTTCGTCCAAGCCTTCGGCAAAAATATACAAAAAGCCATTTTCCGACGGAATGAGGTTCATCATAAATTGATAGCCGTTCTCGAAAATTTCCTGCCCGCTCGATTCAAAAGGCTCCTGATATTTTTTGCCGTCGCGCATTTTCTGCACGAGAAGCGAATAATCGAGATTCTTTGACGGCTGCGAAGCTGCGGTTTTCGCCGCGTTTTCGTTTGTGGTCGCGCCGCCCAACGCGCCCGAATTGGTATTCGCCGTTTCGTTTTGCTTTGAATCCGAGTTTGTTTTTTTCGTCGGATCGCCCGAAAACTTCCAAATGACACCCGCAGCAGATGCGCCGATAACAAGCAGCAAAACCGCGCCTAAACCGATCAGCGAAAACTTTTTGGTGTTTGAAGCGGGAACGCTTTCATGAGTTTGCGAAACAAAACCGGCTGACTGCTGAAACGTCGGAACAGACGGCGCGTTTTGATTTATTTCAATGATCTGCGCGGCGTTCTGCGTCGGCGGCGGCTGATAGTGAACTGCCGGATTGACGATTTCGGTTGCCTGCGTCGAGACGGAAGCCGCCTGCGAAAGTTTTAAACTCTGCCGGAATTCCGCCGCCGTCTGAAAACGATGTTCGGGCATTACCTGCAAAGCCCGGTGAATCGCGCTTGCCAGCGCGGGCGAAACTTCCGCGTTCAGGGTTTGGATGTTCGGCAGAGGGTCGGGTTTGTCAGACCAGAGCGCGTGAGCGCGAACCGTCGCCGTCGCCTGTTCGGGCGAAAATCCCGTCAGCAGATGATAAAGCGTCGCGCCGAGCGCGTAAATATCGCTGCGCCCGTCGGTTTTACGTTCGGCAAAATCGCGCATTTTTTCTTCATTGAGCGACATTAAAAGCAGATACGAATTCGGGTCAACCCGCAAAACCTGTTCGAGCGGCGCGTAAAAAGGCGTGTAGCCCGTAATGCTCTGTCCGCCGTAGGCAAGCGTTTTTTCCGCTTCTTCGACATTTCCTTTCGCCGTGCCGAAATCGAGCAGAAAAATTCGTCCCTTTTCGTCAATTTTGACGTTATGCGGCTTAATGTCGCGGTGATAGATCGGGAACGAATGCAGATATTCGAGCGCGTCGAGAACCTTATCGGCGATATTTAAAACATCCTGAATCTCGAATTTACGGTGTTTCATCAATCCGTGCGCCAGGTCTTCGCCCGAGATGTAATCCATCACGATAAAGCTTGCGCCCGATTCCTGAAAACAATTCGTAACCTTCGGCAGATTAGGATGGCTCAGATTATAAAGCAAGTCGGCTTCGACCTTTGAAGTCTTCGCCACCGCTTCGTTGTCCGAAAGAATTTGTTTGATGGCAACGCGGTTGTTGCCCGAAAAGCGCGTGTCTTCCGCCAGATAAACCGCGCCGAACCCGCCGCTCCCGATCTTTTCGCGGATCAGATAACGCCCGTCAATGATTTTTCCGTTTTCTAACATAATTTTTAACGCAGAAATTATAAGAAAAATTAGCCGCGGATTAACGCGGATTACGCGGATTAAATCAAATTATTTAAAATCCGCATAATCCGCGTTAATCCGCGGCTAAATTCTTAAGGCACAATCGCCGACATCCGAAACGGCACCAGCAAAGGCAGGTCGGCGCTGATGCGGACTTTGTAGATCGTCTGCGGCAGCGGTTCTTCCTGTTCGAGCGCGCGCGTCGCGGTCTGCGCGGCGGTCAGTTCCGCGCTCGTCATCGCAATTCCTTCGCCGTCTTCGGCGTCGTAAATATCAACGGTCGCGCCCCAATCGTTTGACCATTTTTCAAACTGCGCGGTATTCAAAGCAAGTGCCTTCATTCCAATATCGAGCGGTAGTTTTTCCGTCGTGATCAGCACGACGAGTTCTTCGCCCGCGTAATCGCGGCGTTTCGGTTTGATCGTAAAATACGGCACGGAATCAGTCGAAGCGGGAATATCAACCAGACTTCCCGCCCGAACGCTGTTATCGCCGCCGCGCGTTCTCAGGGTCGGAAAAATTATATTCGCCGCGCCCGCCGTGCCGTCCGCGTAATATTCGCGGTTGATGATATACAGATAGCCCGAACGCGAAGATTCGATGGTAAACCGGACGCGGTCGCCTTCCCGAAAACGTGTTGTCGAATTGACGCGTTCCGCCGTCCAATTTTCGCGCCCGTCGCCGATTCTGACCGAGAAAAACGGCACGTCGCCGTCGTCCGCAGCAATCGGTCGAAGCCGCCAGAACGTGACGCCGATCTGTTCGCTTTTGACAGCGGTTTTCTGCGGATTCGGTTTGGGCTTATTAACATTTGCGACGGTCGTTTTCGGCGGAATACGTTTGACCAGATTGTATCTGCGCCGCGTGTTGGTGATCACGGCGAGATTTTTCCGCTGTTTTTGCGTTACGTTTTGCTGCGTTGTTTGATTGACGCGTTTGTCGCCGCTCGCGGGTTTCTGACGTTGCTTTTGAAAATCGAGCGACGAAATCTCGCGTGTCGCCACATCATCCTGCGCGTAAACGGACGCGCCGCATAACAAAATTATCAGAAACAAACCTCGGGGGATTGTGATTCGTATTTTCATATTCAATTTTTTTCACCGGCGGCTAATAACTCACGTTGCGGCACTTTTCTTCCCTGTAGGTTCTGCCGCCGCGGGTAACCGTGCGGGTCCAACAGAGTTTCCGCCATCTTTTCGCCTTTTTCTTCTTTTTGGATATTCGGTTCTTTCGAGATATTCGCTTTTTTCCGCCTGCCGTGTTTACCGGCGCGGGTGTTTTGAAATCGTTCGACGTGATAATCGCTTTCGGATTTCTCGGCTGCTTCGATTTCTGCGCGAAACCGATTGTTCCGAAAGCCAATAATAAACTGACCAAAAGCAAAAACCTAAAATATTTATTTTTCATTTAACTCCTAAGTTTGCGGAAGGAGCGTACAAAGTAACGGCGCAATTTTACACCAACCTTAACATATATAAAGTTTAATTCACCAAAAAAACGCAGTCACGTTGCGTCTTTTCCTTGAAAACCCGCCCTTGCGCATTAAAACTTATTCGATAAAATCTCTAAGGCAAATTACTGCCTGACAAGGCGAAAACCATAGAAATTGGTACGATTCGATGGCGTAACTCCCCATCTTCTCCAAACAACGAAACGGGATGAAAAACTTCCACCACGAGCAACCCGTGCGTTGTAAGGCGACGAACCCGGACCTGTCGGGTCTGTTAATATTCCGCCTGTAGTTTTGTCAAACCAATCCTGACACCATTCAATAACATTCCCGTACATATCATACACGCCCCAGGCGTTTGCCTGCTTGGTCGCCACATCATGCGTCGCTTCGCCAGAATTGTCAGAAATCCACGCTACTTTGTCAGGATTTTTCAGAACGTCCTCTTTCGTTCCGGCACGCGCCGTATATTCCCATTCCGCCTCGGTCGGCAAACGGTAAAGATAACCGTCGTTGAGCAGGTTCATCTGGTTTACAAACTCTTGCGCGTCGTCCCAACTGACACAGATTACCGGTTTGTTATCACCGACAAAATTTCCGCTCAAACTGCCGGAATCGCATTTTGACGGTAAATCGCCCATCAAAGCCTTCCACTGTGCCTGTGTCACTTCCGTGACCTGCATTTCAAAACCCCGAGTTAATCGCACTGTTACAGGCTTATCGTAAGGAGAATCATTTGATCCCATCTGAAATTCGCCCGGCTGAATATACGAAAAGCGCATCTCGATGCCGCCCGGTAAAACGATCTTGCTGATCGTGCCCGTCGGTTTGACGGGTTTTAGTTTGATTTCACTTTTCTTTTCAATTTCAGGCTGCGGCTTGACAGGGGTCTGACTGATTGGCAGTTTGTTTACTTGAGCTGTTTGTTGTTCGACTCGTAACGCAAAGTAAAAGTCCTGCAAAGTATTGCCCTCTTTCCATGGCAATTGCTGTTTGTTCGATTTTTGCCAAACCTCCGCCGAAACCGCTCGTACCATCTTGTCGTATTCGAGATTCGGCTGTTTGATTTGCTTGAGAAGAGCTTCGGTGAAAAGTCCGTTGCGCCCCGCGCCGTCGGACGCGACTTTGCCGGGTTCGGTCGCGTAGAGAACGAGCGTTCCGGTCGGCGGTGAGATTTTTGCCAAACCGTCATTGTTTGAACTGTCACGGAACGAACGCCACGAACGGGCGAACGGGTTGTTGCGGCAAGCGTCCAGAATGACGATGTTCAGATCGTTTTTCGCCGTCTGCATTTTGCCCAAAACCAGCCCGATCGGAACTGCCGAATATGAAACTTCGTCCTCTTCGGGAATATCGGCATCAACCGGCACGAGATAATTTTCGCCGTTAACCTGCAACCCGTGTCCGGCGTAATAAAAAAGTCCGACTCCGCCCGATACTGTCAACTTCGTGCCGAATTCGCGGATCAAAGTTTCCATCTGCCGCTTGTTTTGATTAACGCCCGAAATGACTTCAAAACCCAGATCGCGCAAAGTTTTCGCCATATCCGCCGCGTCGTTCGAAGGGTTCGGGAGCGGTTTCGCCTTCGTATATGCGCCGTTGCCGATAACGAGCGCGACGCGTTTCTGCGACGCTTTTTTATTGTCTTCTTCCTGCGTCAATTCACGCGTCTTTTGTGCCTTTATGCCGGACGAAGCAATCAGCAACATAAATAAGCTGCTGACAATCAATAGCTGTTGTTTGTCGAACTTAAGTTTCATAATCGCCTCTATTTTACTGCGTTTTACTTTGATGTAAAGGCAAGCGTCAGATTCGCGCTCGAACCGGGCAGAGCGCGGGGATTTTGTGCAAAATTCGTCGCCTTTTGCACCGCGCCCTGCGTGTATTGAAACAATTCGCCCGCCGTGATCAGATTGTCGCCGTTCATATCCGCCTTGCCTTTCAAACCGTCGAGCAATGCCCACGTAAAAACGCCGTGATTGCCCCATTTGGCGGATTCCTGCGAAACCTCGTTGACATCCGACGAAGTTATAATCGCGCGTCCCGTCTGTTTGAAAAGCTGATTGGTCAGATAAAAATTCGAGATGTTGTTTTCGTCGTCTTCCTGCACCAAATCTCTGCCCGAGACAAGTGATTTTGTTTTCTGATTTATCCCTGCGCTGTGGCAGGTGTCAATCAGAGTGATAACGCGTTGGGCGTAAATCTGCGTGTCGAGAATCTGTTTCAGCTCGCTCATCGGAAACGCGGTTTTCGGCATATCCACGACCTTTGTATCCGAAAGCAGAAAATAAAGATTCTGCGGCGCGATCGGATCGGGCGCACCGTGTCCGGCGATAAATATAAAAACCAGATCATCCGTCTTGGCGCGTTTCGCGGTTTCCGCCAGAGCCGCGCGCACGGCAACCAAGGAAGCGTCGCCGTTGACAAGCAGTTTAACGTCGCCCGCCGCGAAACTTCCGCCCGCCGGAGTTTTCAGAAAAGCGGCTATCGCCTGCGCGTCGTCGTCGGCAAAGTTCAGATTTTTGAGTCCTGCGTCGTTATATTTATATTCGGAAACGCCGATAATGACGGCAAATTTGCGTCCGCGAAAGATTTCAGCCTTGCCGCCCGCGCCGCCCGCTTTTTCGATAACGGCGTTTTTATCGCCCAAAATCAACAGATATGAAGCGTAATATTCGCGTCCCGTTTTTTTATCGGTCGCGCGGATTTCGATGACGTTTCTTCCGGGAAGAAGTTCGTACCCGAACGGACGGTCTTCGCGTCTGCCGCAATGCACGATTTTCCCCTGCGCGTCGAGCTTTTTATCGCACCCGCGATTAATGCCGCTGCCGTTCAAAGTAACGATGATTTTTCCGTAATCAATATCGGCGGCAAACGGTTCGAGGACGCGGAATTTCAGCGTCGGAACCGTCTTTGAAGGCAGACGAATAATCGGCGCAGTATAACGCGTCGCGGAAACTTCTGGAATTTCCAGAACAAACGGCGCGCGCGAAGAAAAACTCGTTTGTGCCGAAACTGTGGTTGTCAAAAAAACCAGTAAAAACAGGCTGTTTTGTAGAATTTGAGATCTCATAGTTTGTAAATGAATTTATATTTCTCCACGAAAGCGTAATGCCTGCGTGGAGAAATATATCACCGAAAACGAAGTTTTTTTTATTGTTTTTTGGTTGTCGTTTGTTTGGTTGTCGTTTGTTTAGTCGCCGGTTGGACACTTGCCGGAGTATTATTTACGACCGTCGCTGCGACATTTCTGACATTCGCTACCGGCGCAACGCTCCAGTTGATTTCTCCGGCTTCCTGCATATAGTCGTAAATAATGTTCATATTCGGCGGAAGCGCACCGCCGTTCATCTGCTGATACATGGCGACATATTCCTTTAAGTCGTTGACAATTTCCGTAATGTTGTTGGTCGAACGTCCGCTCATTTTCGTTAAAGCGTAGTAAAACCTTGCCTGCGGGTTGGCTCTGCGGTCGTCAAGTTCAATAGCTTTGGCAAACATCCGTAAGGCTTCTTCTCTTTCACCCGCTTTTCGCGCCGTCAGTTTCAAAACTTTGCCGTAATAAAAATAACTGAGCGCGTCGTCCGAACGAATCGCCAGTGATTGGTCGAGGTTTCGGGCGGCGAGTTTATACATATCGTAATAAAAAGCGGTGATGCCGTTGTCGCGTTTGAGAACCGCCATGATATTTTCAAATTCGCCGTCGCCCGCCATTATTTCGCCGTTCTGAATTTTCATTTTAATCTCATCAGCCATTTTTTCCTGATTTTTTTTCATTCGGTCCGTCGTGACGGTCGAATTGCGGTCGAGCGAAAGCGCTTTTCCGCGCAGGTTTGTTGCGCCGAAAGTAGTTTTGGCAATCGTTGAAGAATTGGCTCCGGCAATCCATCCGTTCACGGCTTTGCGACGTTCTTCGGTGCGTTTACGGTCGGCGAAACGGTCGAGTTCGAGACGCGGATCTTCATTGACGGCAGTTTTCAGCGTTTCGTAAAACGTCTGGGTTTCGCGGACATCGTAATTGCGTCCAAGCATATATTCCATCGCTATTTTGTCGGCATCGTCCTCTTGCGCGAGCGACCATTCAAACGCCTTCGGGTCAACCAATTTTGCGACCGATTTGCCGAGCGACGAACCGGCTCCGATTAAAAACAGGCTATTGCCGCCCAGCAAGCCGGCAGTCATACCGCCCGCAATCGCGCCGAAAATGCTCGCTTTTCTTTCCTGGTCTTTGGTGGCATCCTCAACCCATTTTGCGACCATTACATCCTGCCGCCAATGTTCCTTTTCGACGTGCGCGATTTCGTGTGAAAGTATGTAGGCAAGCTGCGCTTCATTATCCACCAGCGAGAGCAGTCCGGTCGAGATATAGACTGTGCCGGTCGAAAGCGAACGCGCGTCAGGCATCGGATTGAGCGTGATTTTAAAACCGTAAAGTTTATCCGAGTTTTGCGGAACGAGCGATTGTCCGACACGGTTAACATAATCCTGTGCCAAAAGATTGTCGTAAAGTGTGTCGTTGTTCTTCGGAATTTTATCGCCCGAATTGGTCATTACCCAATCATCGTTGTCAAGCGTGTTGTATTTAAATGCAAGCTGCGCGTGATCGCGTTGAAGACGGCGAAATTCATAATCAACATCTTCCTTGAATTCCGCATCCCTGTTGTATTTCTCCTGTGCTTTAGCGAGTGTTTCTCCATATTTACGGATTTGTTTATCAACTCGTTTATCGTCTTTCTCGTTTTGTTTGGTTTCCTTTTTTTCCTCTTTGCTTTTCTCGACTTTTTGCGCCAGCGCGAACATCGGCATCATTAACGACAAAAACACAACTCCCGCAAGGATACGAACTGTAACCTTTACTTCTCTTGTTTTCATTTTTTTTCGGACTCCTATTTCTTAATGTGATTTAAAAGTGTTAAACCTCAACACACAAAATGTATGATGACGAAATTAGTTAAGTATGAAAGCTTCCCCTTTTCCGAAAAAAACTGCTACTAAAGTATGTATGAATCTTTTACTACTTTTTTGGGATAATTACAAGGTTTTTTTTGAGATTTAATGTTTTTGCAGTTAATCTTTGAGCCATTTTTGCATTTGCGGAAACGGTGAAACGCCGAGTTCGAGAGCTTTCCTTTCCGAGAAAGCCATTTCGTATTCTTCCAGACCCTTTAAGCCGACGAAAACGCCGAGGCTGAAATTAAACAACAGACTTTCCGCTTTTCCCTTGTAGCCGCCTTTGTGAAAGACGATGCGCGGGTCAATTTCGAGATAAACACAAGCCGCGTAAGACCACACAATCGCCTGCGTTTCCAAAGCGTCCGGATTTATGTCGGGCAAGACAACCTCATCGCATAACTGTCCGCGCAAATGAGCGGGCGCAACCGCCAGATGTCCCGCTTCGTGAAGCAAATCGCCGGGAAACGTGAGTTTTTTCTCGTCAACCAGAAGTTTGCCGTCTTTGACCAAAATTCCGGGCAGAAATGTTTCCTTATCAAATGTTGCGGGAATAATCCGAATGCCGATTTCCGTGAGAAAATCGGTGATTTTATTGGTCAAATCGTTTTTAAAAAGATTGTTTTTCAACACTTTTCTAAAAAATTGAATAAATAAACGGCGCAAGCGCGGAGCTTTGCGCCAGAACCAGAAGCATACTCATCAAAATCAAAATAATGAGGATCGGAAGCAGCCAGTATTTTTTGTTTTGGCGCATATAAAGCCAGATTTCTTTGACCAAAGACATTTTGCCCATAATTTTAATATTTTTTAGAAAAGCCGTTCGAAACGATCTTTCGTCTGCCGTGTCGCTTTGCGCTGTGTCCAATTACTTTCGCCTTTTTCGCCGCGCCGCCGAAGCGGATCGCGCCCGACGATTCTGGAAACAAGATTATACGGCACGAACATCAGATAAAAAAGCAAAGTCAGCAAAATCATACTGTTGATATGCCCCAAAAACATCGCCAGCTTCATCCAGTAAACGTGAAAATATTTCGCCGCTTTCGGCAAAAAAATTCCAGTCAAACCAAAAATCGCGGTTAAACCCGCAAAAGTAATCGCCAACGTTTCGTTTGAACGATAAAAATTATACGCGGCGATGAGCAGAAAAACCGCTGCGACGACCAATGCCGTGTTGCGCGCCTGCTTGTTTGTAACCTGTTCGATTGCAGAAAATTTCGGCTTTTGCGGTTCGATGGATTCGAGCGATAAATTGCCGTTTTGCGCCCGTTTATCGAGCAGAATGTCTTCCATCACAAGAAAATCCATCTCGGTTTTCATAAAACATCGGTAAGCATCTTTAGGAGTGCAGACAATCGGTTCGCCGCGCACGTTGAAGGACGTATTGACAAGAATCGGACAGCCCGTTAAATCGTCAAACGCCGAAATTAAACCGTGATACGCCGGACTTTCCGCGCTTTCGACAGTCTGAATCCGCGCCGAATAATCAATATGCGTGACCGCCGGAATCGCCGAACGGCGTAAGTTAAGTTTTTCGATGCCGAAAAGTTTCTGCTCGTCTGCGGTCAACGCGACGCGCAAATTTTCCCTGACCGGCGCGACCAGCAGCATATACGGCGAATCGGTTTCGAGTTCAAAATATTCGGAAACTTTTTCACGCAGAACCGACGGCGCGAACGGGCGAAACGATTCGCGGAATTTTATCTTCAAATTCATCTGCGTCTGCATTTTCGGTGAACGCGCATCGCCCAGAATGCTGCGCCCGCCGAGCGCGCGCGGACCGAATTCCATTCGTCCCTGAAACCAGCCGACAACCTTTTCGTCCGCCAGATGTTTGGCAACGGTTTGATTTATTTCATTGCGCGGCAGTTTTTGAAAATTCGCGCCGACCGAATCGAGAAAATCTGTTATTTCGTCGTTCGTGAAATTCGGTCCGAGATAATAATTTTTCTTGCCGTTCGTTTGATATTTTGCCGCGTCGCGCTCGTTGCCGAGATATTGATACCAAACCGAAAGTGCCGCGCCCAATGCGCCGCCCGCATCGCCCGCCGCCGGTTGAATCCAGATGTTTTCAAAAATCCGCTCACGCAAAATTCGTCCGTTGCCGACGCAGTTGAGCGCAACACCGCCCGCGAGACAAAGATTTTGTTCGCCGGTTTCTTTCTGAACGTGTCGCGCGATTTTAACCATCGCCATTTCGGTAACTTCCTGAACGGAACGCGCTAAATCTAAGTGAATTTGGAGTAATTCGGTTTCGGGTTCGCGGCGCGGTTCGCCGAAAAGTTTCTCAAAATCCGCGTTAGTCATCGTCAGTCCGGCGGCGAAATTGAAATATTTCATATTCAGCCGAATCGAGCCGTCTTCGTTAAGCGTGACGAGTTCATCCAAAATCTGCTGCGTATAACGCGGTTCGCCGTATGGCGCGAGTCCCATCACTTTATATTCGCCCGAATTGACCCTGAAACCGAGATAATACGTGAACGCCGAATAAAGCAGACCGATTGAATGCGGAAAATGCAATTCTTTGAGCAAATGCAGTTCGTTTCCCTGTCCGTAACCGTAACTCGTCGTCGCCCATTCGCCGACACCGTCCAGTGTTATAACGGCGGCGCGTTCAAACGGCGACGCGAAAAAAGCCGACGCGGCATGCGATTCGTGATGCTCGGTAAAAAGAATCTGCCCTTTGTAATTTAACGCTTTCGCGATATTTTCGCGTGTCCAGAGCTTTTCCTTTAACCAAACCGGCATCGCTTTCAAAAACGAGTGCAACCCTTTCGGCGCGTAATCAATGTAAGTTTCCAAAAGCCGTTCAAACGTCAGCAGCGGTTTATCGTAAAACGCGACAAAATCCAGATCGTCAACCGTAATTCCGGCGTGTTTTAAACAATATTCGACCGCGTTTGATGGAAAATTCGCGTCGTGTTTTCGGCGCGTGAAGCGTTCTTCCTGCGCCGCCGCGAGAATTTCGCCGTCGCGCACTAAACACGCGGCTGAATCGTGGTAAAAAGCTGAGATTCCTAAAATATACATTTATAATTTTGGTTTTTGGTCTTTGGTTTTCGGTCTTTGATTTGTATTTCATTTAACCAAAATGGTTTATCAGACAAAACACAAGCCGAAGACCAAAAACCGAAGACCTATTTAAAGAATTCCTCGCAGAGTTTTTGTGAGAGTTTTTCGCCCGCGACGCGATGACCGTCAATATTCCAATGCCCATTGCCGATATTTTCGCCGAAACCGTGCAGATAAACTTTATTTTGTTCGGCAAAGAGTTGCAATTCGGGCGCGAGATTATAAACCGTAAATTTTTCGCGCGTCCCGAGATTTTTGATGCGCGTGTCGGGATAAAAAATGTCGTTTGCGCCGATTTTTTCGAGAAAAGCGCGGCGCGGCGCGGCATCGGGAAAAACCTGTATGCCGTTGCTCAACGTGACGACCAGAAATTTCGCGTTTTTACTTTCAACTTCGTTGCGCATTTCGACGAGCAATCCTTCGGTTACGCGCCACGCTTCCTGCCAAACCGCATCTGCCGGTTCGCGGTAAATCAAATTATCAATGCCGACATCTTCCGCCCGAACAACCGGGTTTGGTTGTTGCGGTGGTGCGGTTTCAGTCTTTTGCTGATTTGAAATTTGCTGTGTCGGAGTTTGTGCGCGTCTTTTTGCCAAATAATTTTTGAGCGAATACTGAGCTTGATGTCCGAGCTGGACAAACCGCAGATTATCTCTGAGCCACGTTCCCGATTTGCTCAGTTTTGATGTTCGCCAGCGAAACGCCGAAGTCGTGCGAAACGAATCGTCCAATTCGAGTTTGTCGCCGCGATAAACAAAATACGGGATTTCGTCGGTTTTCTTCAAAGCGCGTAAATTATCGGAAATATCGTTGTTCGTCGTTACCGCCAACAGCACAACGTCGGGCGAATATTCCCAAACCTGACGCTGCAAAGTTATCAATTCCTGCGCCGTGCCGTAACCCGAAACGCCGAAATTTATCACTTCGACCTGACGACCGCCGAGCGCGGAACAGTTTTGAAGGCGATTTTCCGCGATTTTCCAAAAAGCGTTTTCAAGCGGAACCTGCAAGGCTTCCGCGTATGAATCGCCGATCACCGCGATTCGCAAAGTGTTTGCCGGCTTTTGTTTATTATGTTCGACGTCGCGCAAACCGTCGCTGTTGATTCTGACGTAACTTTCGCCTTCTTTGCGATACCAGCCTTCGATTTTCGGCGTTAAAACATAACCGCGATATTCGTCCGGCGAGTAAAACGTCGGGAACGAATAATTGATAATCCGCAAAGCGATTTCGGTAACGAATAAACCGATAACAAGGCTGATAAAAAGCAATGTAAATTTTACAAAAACCCGCTTTTTTCGGCTCCAATTTTGAGTTAGATTTTTTTGTTCCATCCGGTGACGAAAAGATTCTAAAAAGTTTTTGAGAAATTGTCCAACTTCTCGAACCTTATCACATCTAAACATCTTTCAATAATTATATTGTCTAAACTTCGCCTGACAGGTATAATTATCCGTTTGGATTTATGAGCAAAAAAATCATCGAAAGCTACCGGCAGAAACTTACGAACGAGGAAGGCTACGTCATCAAACACGGCGCACGGCTTCGCATCGCATTGTGCTATCCGAACACGCACTCGATTGGAATGGCAAACCTCGGAATGCACACGATGTATGAGCTTTTCAACAAAATTCCCGAAGTTTCCTGCGAGCGGGTTTTTCTGCCGGATGATGCGGAAATGCGCGAATATGAAAAATCGCGCACACCGCTTTTATCTCTGGAAACACAAAAGCCGATTCGTGATTTTGATGTCGTCGCCTTTTCGATTTCGTTTGAAACCGATTATCTGAATATGGCGAAAATGCTGCAAATGTCGCAAATTCCGGTTTGGGCAAAAGACCGCAATCATTTTCACCCGCTTGTCGTGATGGGCGGCGCGGCTTCGTTCCTCAATCCCGAACCGATTGCCGATTTTACAGACATTATCGCCGTCGGCGAAGGCGAAATTCTCGCATTTCAATTAGTTGACGCGATTCTCGAACATAGCAATAAAGAAGATATTTTATTAAATCTCGCTCGCATCGGACGCGGATTTTATATTCCTTCGTTTTACGATGTCGTGTATAACGACGACGGTACGGTTTTCGATTATCTGCCGAAAGAAAAAGGCGTTCCGAAGCGCGTCGGACGTGCGCTGGCGGCGGTTAATCCGAAAGAAGGAACGCTTCGTCGGGCGATCAAACGCGGCGAAAAGGAATTAGCCGATTTTCTCGTTAATCAGGATATTTTCTGCCCTTCGACAAGCGTTTGGTCACCCGGCGCGGAAATGGGCGACCGTCTTTTAGTCGAGATTTCGCGCGGTTGTTCGCAGGGCTGTCGTTTCTGCTGGGCGGGCTACAATTATTACCCGCCGCGCGTCGTTCCGGCGAAAGACATTCTGGCAAAAGCGCGTGAATGGCGCGATAAAACCGACAAGATCGGTCTGGTTTCAACCGCCGTCTGCGATCATCCCGAAATTTCGACGATTTTGAGCGAACTCCGAAAAATGGAATATCGCATCACGGTTTCGTCGCTGCGGCTCGATCAGATTTCCGATGAACTGCTCGACGCGTTGGTCGAATCGAACGACCAGCAAATCGCGGTCGCGCCCGAAACCGGTTCGGACAGATTACGGCGAGTAATCAATAAAAATCTGACGAACGACGAAATCGTTGACATCTGCGGCGCGGTTTTCGACCGCGGAATGCTGACCGTCAAACTTTATATGATGGTCGGACTGCCGACCGAAACGCAGGAAGATTTAGACGAAATGTTTGTTCTCGTCGAGCGCATTAAAAATAGAATGCTCGAAGCCGGAAAGAAATTCGGTCGTGCCGGAAAAATAATTCCCTCGCTCAACGGCTTTGTGCCGAAACCGAATACGCCTCTGCAATGGGACGGAATCTGCGACGAGAAGGAATTGAAACAAAAAATAAAATACGTCTGCAAAGGACTTTCACGGATTCCGAACGTCGAAGTTCGTTTTATGTCTGCCAAAATCGCGCACGAACAAGCCCTTTTTTCGTCGGGCGACCGAACCGTCGCCAAAGTCATCGAAGCAGCGGCGCGAAACGGCAATAATATCAGAGAAACCTTGCGGCAAATGAATTTCGACGATTCATTCCATATCTCGCGTAACCGCAGTTACGACGAATTTCTGCCGTGGTCAATCGTTGATTCGGGGCTTTCGTTTGAATTCCTGAAAACCGAAAACGAAAAAGCGCACGAAGCACTTTCCTCAAAGCCGTGTCCGGCGGTCGAGAAATGCACGACGTGCGGTGTTTGTCCGACAACCTGGCTGGCTGACGCGCCGACCAATCTGATACAAATTCATCACCTAAAAGTTCAGCAAAACTTAGCTGCCGGTGTTTGATTTCAATCTTTTTCTTCTTTATTGTTTGGTCAAAAATCCGGTCGGCGTGGCGGTGTGATCAAATTCATATGGATAATTGTAAATGCCGAAAGGAAGGATCGGCACATCTTTCGTGTATGCGACATGTGCCTGAATCATATTATTAACCGCTTTAACTTCAACAAATGCGTCCGGCGGAACATTATTGCTTTCAATTGAAAGCAGAATTTTATTTTTGATCATATCAGCCGGCGTACCTTTTCCCGGCACGGATATTCCCTGAATTACCGCCGTTTGCATATCCTGTTTTAAGCTTTCGCCCGCATACGCTACCGGAATAAAATGGTAGCCGGCATTTCCAATTAAGTACAAAACCAGCAGAACCATCAATAATTTAACGCCTGCTCCGCCGTGTTCGGAACTACTTTTTTTTACAGCTTTTTTCATTTTGGACAATCTCCTCGAAAATGGATTTTTCAGGATAAACTTATGTTTGCAGAAATTTTTTGAGAGTTTTTTGAAAAGATTTTGGGGAAATCTCTTCGCTTGACAAAATTACCGGCTCGCCGATTCGTTTCAATAAAATCCATTGCAGCGTCTGACCGATGTTTTTTTTGTCAAAAGAAAATGCTTGAACAACTTTTTCAATTTCGATGTTTTTCACGCTTGGCAATTTGCCGAGATTGTGAAAAACATCGTTCAACAATCTTACTTCATTTTCATCCAAAATTTCAAGCGTTTTTGAAAGTTCTGCAGCAAATAAAATTCCGTAGCCGACGGCTTCTCCGTGTTTGAAATACTCGTAATCGGTAACTTTTTCGAGCGCGTGTCCGAGCGTATGCCCGAAGTTCAATATTTTGCGTGATTTAGCATCGGTTCGGTCAGCCGATTCGCGTTCATCGTTCATCACTATTTCAGCCTTGAAACTAACCTGCGCGGCAAGCAGATTTTCGAGTTTTGAGAGAAAGTTTTCATCCGAAAAATAATTCCTGAAATTTTTCGGCGGATAATTCATTAAAAAATCTGCTGTTTTATCAAAAAGCTGCCGGTTTGAAATCGCGCCGTGTTTGATTGCTTCGCAAAATCCGGCGACGAGTTCGCGGTGCGGCAGAGTTTTCAAAGTTTCGATGTCAATCAAAACGCCGTTCGGCTGATGAAACGCGCCGATCAGATTTTTACCCAAATCGGAATTAATGCCCGTTTTGCCGCCGACCGATGAATCAATCATCGCCAGAAGCGTCGTCGGAATCTGCAATAAAGCGATTCCGCGCAGATAAACGGCGGCGGCAAACCCCGCCAAATCGCCGACCACGCCGCCGCCGAGCGCGACAATCGCATCGGTTCGCGCCAATTTATTTTCCGAGATAAATTTCAGAAGGTTTTCGAGCGACCGCAGATTTTTATGTTTTTCGCCGTCCTTCATCAGAAACACAAAAACTTCAAAGCCCGCTTTTTCAAAGCTTTTTTGCACTATTGAGCCGTAAAGACGAAAGATTTTGGCGTTCGAGACAATAACAATCTTCGCAGTTTTTTCTGAAAGCCGGGAGATTGCCCATTCACCACAAAATTTCAATCTGTTATGTCCGATTTGAATAGTATATTTATGCGAAGAATCGGTTAGTTTTACAGAAACGGATTTATCTCTCATTCTGATAAAAATTTTGCGGTTTTCGGCAAAAAAAAGCAAAAAGAAAAGCCGTAAGTTTCATAGTCCACTTACGGCTTTGATTTCTTTTATAAAGCAGGCGAAGCAACATGGAAGTGTACCGCACCTGCCAATGCGTAGTAACTGTCCTCACCCCAGCTACCACTAGAGACGGAGGCTCCACCAACCGTCTCGATTGAATTGAATATACACCCATCAAGCGGTGTTTGGCAAGCGGCGAAACTATAACCTTTATTAATTTTATTTTTGAATTAAATAATCCGAAAGAATTTCGAGCCGCACTTCGGTAAAACTTTCTTCAATCGCTTCACGCATTTTCGTTCGGGCGACGAAATCCGGCGAACCGGCAAAAGCATTTTCGCGTTGTTCGGCGGATTTCCACTGCGCGTAAGCGTAGAAAATCCCGTCATCGCCGCGATGCAGACGCGATCCCAAAGAATCGAAATTTTCTCGGTAAAAAGCCGTAACTTCCGACCACGCTTCGATAAATTGCGATTCCTTTTCGGGTTTGATACGCCAGCGGTAAAGAATTATAAACATAAAAAATGTGAAAATGTGGAAATATGAAAATGTGAAAAAGTTAGTTGATTAAAATAGCAAAAACTTTTTCACTTTTAGTCTTTTTCACTTTTTCACGTTCATCCCAAACTCGTGCGAATCACGTCCGCCAGGCGGTTTGCCTGCGATTCGATCTGCATTTGATTTTCGCCTTCGATCATCACGCGGGCAAGATTTTCCGTGCCTGAATAACGAAGCAGAAGCCGTCCTTTGCCGTCGAGTTCTGTTTCGAGCAGTTTCGAGGCTTCGGCAATCTCGATAACTTCTTCAAACGGGCGTTTTTCCTTGACTTTGACATTGACCAGAATCTGCGGATAGCGCGTAAAGCCCTTTATCATTTCCGAAAAACTTTTGCCTTTTTCATAAAGCGATTCGAGCAGAAAAAGCGTCGTCATCATTCCGTCGCCGACCAGACTCTTTTGGGGAAAAATGATATGCCCCGACTGTTCGCCGCCGACCGACGCGCCTGTTTTTAAGAGTTCTTCCAAAACGTATTTGTCGCCGACGGCGGTTCGCAAGAGCTTGAAATTTCTCGCGCCTAACGCGATTTCCAAACCGATGTTGCTCATCACGGTCGCCACGACGGTTTGATTATCGAGCCGTCCGTGTTCGGACAAAAATTGCGCCATAATCCAAAGCACCGCGTCGCCGTCAACCAGATTTCCCTGTTCGTCAACAAAGAGCGAGCGGTCGGCATCGCCGTCAAACGCGACCCCGAAATCGGCTTTTTCTTCCAAAACCTTCGCCTGCAATTTTTCCAGATGAAGCGAACCGCAATCCTTATTGATATTTTTGCCGTCCGGCGCACAGTTTATGACGACGACTTCCGCGCCGAATCTTGAAAAAAGACGCGGCGCAAGCGTCGAAGCCGCGCCATTTGCGCAATCAACGATCATTTTGAAATTTTCGAGCCGCAAATCCTTGAATTCTTCCGCCAGATAATCCAGATAAGCCGTTTGGTATTCGGCGGCTTTTGAAGAATCAACTTCTGACTCTCGACTCTCGACTCTCGACTCTTGACTCTCAAAAATATCGCTTTCGATTCGGCGTTCGGTTTCGCCGTCGAATTTTTTGCCGGTCGGGGCAAAAATCTTGATCCCGTTGTCTTCAAACGGATTGTGCGACGCGCTGATGACGATTCCGGCATCGAATGCGAACTTTTTCGTCAAAAAAGCAACGCCCGGCGTAGTGATAATTTCCGCCGATTCGCATTCCGCGCCTTCCGATCTTGCGCCCGCGTGAAAGGCTTTTTCGATCCAAGCGCCGGATTCGCGCGTGTCGCGTCCGGTGATAAAACGCGGCGTTCGCGCAAGTTTTTCCGCGAACTGCCGCGCCAGTGACCGCCCGACCGTTTCGATAGTTTTTTCGTCCAAGGGAAACACGCCCGCAAGCCCTCGCATTCCGTCTGTTCCAAAAAGTTTTTTCATAATTTTCTACTTCACCAAACGACAAATTAACGCTTGCTTTCAGATTTTACAAATGCAAAATACGTTTTCGGTGTCGTCAATCGGCATTATGAAAGTTATAACATTTTTTTGTGGTTTATATAAAATATTAGGAATATATTTGACAACCTTTTGCCTTTTGAGCGAATCTATAATCGCGCACGCGAAAAATCGCGTATCGAAATTGGATCACATTAAGAATAATTTCCATAAACTATTCTCCCCAGAGGATGCCTTGATGAAGTATTTGTCTATATTTGCGTTTTTACTCATTTTATCAACTAATCTGCTTTCCCAAACCGTTCAGCCGGACACCACACAAACACGCGCCCGCGTTGTCGGCGTAACGCCAACGCCGTCAAAAAACGTGGTTGTCACCAACAATTTGCCGCCGACACCCGCGCCGACTCCGAAATCCGTCGTTGTCGCATCGCCGACACCCGCGCCGGTTATTGTCAGCAGAACGCCGACTCCGGCAACAAACACGACCAATACGACGAGCCAAATTCTTTCGTTTGGTCAAATCAAAGCGAGGCTTGAAGAAGCAAAACGCGCAATGACGGCGCGACCGATCACGATTGCCGATACGGACGGCACATTTACGATGAGTTCGGTGCGGATCGCTTTTTACGATTGGGACACGAAACAGCTCGATTACGTCGTCATGACAAAAGATGCGTTTCTGACCAAAAATGGCGAATTTTTCCTGACTTCGGCAAATAATAAATCGCTCAAGGTCAGAATCATCCGCCCGAACGGCGTCAACACGCCGGTCGTGATTTCCGATTACACGAACAAAAATCACCTGCCCTTGATGGTGCAGTATCCGGTCGAGCGCGGCGGAAAATATTACGAAACGGCTTATTATATGTCCACGCATCCCGGACTTGTCACGCCCGAAGTCGTCAACGCCGGAAAACTTTACGTCCGTAACACGATCGACATCGCGCGCGAAAAACTTCGCCAGAAAGGTTTCACCATCGCGCCGCACATCGCCGATATGGGCGAAAAACTTTCGATTGTCGAACACGTTGACCATTATCGCTTCCGCACCGAATATCATCCGAATATCTACAACGACATTTTCACGCTTTTCGCGCTGAACGAAGGACAAACCTATCGTTATGCCGTCAGTTCGGCAGGCGCGGGCGGAATGGTGCAGATGATTCCCTCGACCTACGCGATGATGCGGCGGCTTTATCCCGGAGCGAATTTAATGCCCGATTTTGTCGAAGGAATGCGCGACCACGTCAACGCTTCGCAGGCAATGTTGCTTTATATTCAAATGACTTATAACGATCTGGTCGCCAGCCCGACCGTTGCCAACGCGCTGCAAACCGGCATTGCGACCGAAGCCGAACTGATGTCGGCAGGTTACAATTCAAATCCCGCAAGACTTCCCGGCTATATCAAACGCGGCGGCGCGAACTGGCGCAATCTGATTCCGCGCGAAACGCAGATTTACCTGCAGATCAATGCTTCGATTGATCGTTTCGCACCGTTTGCAAAACGCACAAAATAAAATTCATTTTCGGTAAAATAAAAAAAAGCGAAGCAGAAAGTTTGCTTCGCTTTTTTGTTTTGATCGGGAAAAGTTTTAGCTCGCCGCTTTCGCGTCCGTCTTGTAAGCCGGAAGACTGACCCGCGCTTTCGGTTCTTTCTTCAAGCCCAAAGCCCAATCCGCTTGCATCAGCGTGTGTATGTCGCGCGTTCCTTCATAAATGACGGCGGCTTTGCAGTTTCGCAAATAACGCTCGACCGGATAATCGTTCGTGTAACCGTTTGCGCCGTGAATTTCAATCGCCATCGAAGCGGCTGTTTCACTGCGAACGGTCGCTTGCCATTTTGCCAAACTCGCGGCTTTTGCCGAAGATGCGCCGATATTTTTCAGATAACCGCATTTCAGCCAGAGCAGATGCGACATTTCATAATCGGCTTCCATATTAGCAATTTTTTGCTTGACGAGTTGGAAATTGGCGATTTTTTGCCCTTGCACTTCGCGTGTGTTTGCATATGAAACAGAAGCATCCCGCGAAGCGCGAATCACACCGGTTGCGCCTGCCGCGACCGTGTAGCGTCCGTTTTCAAGCGAAAACATCGCAATTTTGAAGCCTTCGCCTTCGTTCCCAAGCATATTTTCGTTGGATACGCGCACGTCTTGAAGCGAAAAATAACCCGTATTTCCGGCTTTAATTCCCAATTTTCCGTGCAGCGTCCCGGAAGAAAAACCTTCCATCGTGCGCTCGACAATAAAACAACTGATGCCCGAATGGTCGCGCACTTTTTGTTTTTCCAAATCCGTCCAACAGAAAAACAGGAAATGATCGGCAACGTCGCCTAAAGAAATCCACATCTTTTCGCCGTTCAAAATCCATCCCGCGCCGTCGCGTTTGGCATACGAACGCATCCCGACGACATCGCTTCCCGCGTTCGGTTCGGTCAATCCGAACGTCGCCAATTTTTCGCCCTTCGCCTGCGGCACGAGATATTTTTGCTTTTGTTCTTCTGTTCCCCAAGTCAATAAAGACAAAGAGTTCAGCCCAACGTGAACGCTCATTGCGACGCGCAAAAACGTATCACACGCTTCGAGTTCTTCGCAGACAAGCCCAAGCGAAATATAATCAAACCCCGCGCCGCCGTATTCTTCGGGAATACAAACACCAAGAAGCCCAAGCTCCGCCATTTTGTCAAAAATGCTCCGCTCAAAATGCGCCTTCTCATCCCATTCCTTTATAAACGGCGCAACTTCCCCATCGCAAAATTCCTTAACGGTTTTCTTTAACGCAATATGTTCTTCCGATAATTCAAAATCAATCACAGTTTTATAAATTTCCTTTTAATTTTAAGAAAGTAAATACCGAAATTATTCTATCATTTTGCCGAAAACCTTAGTCAAACCGCAAAACAAAAAAGGTGCAGAAAGTAATTCGCTTTCCACCTTTGAGGTTTATGAAACCGTGAATTGATCAGTTATAAATTTTTCGTTTTATAATCATCGAGCCGTTCAATCAATTCTTCGAGATGTCCGATTGGAATGGTCAGCAAACTGAGAGCGTCGCGGTCGAATGAAGGTGAATTGACGCGGCGGTTTAGAAAATCAAGAGAATCAGCCAAATCTGTTGTGTTTCGTTCGATTCTTGGCGAGCGGATTTCTAAAATTGTCATCAAATTTCGATAGAATATTCCTTTTTCCGCAACAAATCCGGCAAACTCTGCCGCTAATTCCGCATTTTTTAAGCTGGTCAAACGTTTGTAATATTCTTTCAAATACGCCAAATCGCTTCGTAAAACATCAATGTAATAGATAAATTGACTTCGATAATCTACTTCTAATGTTGTAACTTTTCGCCCGACCTCACTTGAATCGGGCGCGTTTGCCAACAATTTTAAATATTGCAGATAATTTTCCGTCGCGCATTTCGGGCGTTCCAACGCTTCGCAAACCATCGCCAGATTGTAGTATCCAATCGGGTCGGACGGATTGTTTTTGACGTAAATCGTCCAAATCTGCAAGGCGTTTCCAAAATCCCGATTGACGATTGCCCGTGTGCCGCTTTCGTTGTTTGAAACTTTCGGCTGATAAACGCGAATTACTTTTTGAAAAGCGCGTCTGAGTTGTTCCGAATCCCGCGCCGGAAAATATTTTCCGCCCGAACTCGATGCCAAATATTGCAAATCGCGCTCTTCTTGCGAACCGGGTTTAATGTCAAACCCGATGCACAAAAACTTGATTTTTTGATAGACGATGTTTTGACTTTGGCTATACACGCCGCGAGGTCGAATCTTGTCATTACAAGTGTTCATTCCGTCCGTTAAAACAACAATTCGACCTTCGCCAAGTTGCGGACGAGCCGCGAGATAATCGGTCATCCGGTCAACCGATAAATTTATCGCCGTAAAAAGCGGCGTTGCGCCCGCCGGCGGCGTAATTCCGCGCAGAAATATATTTTCGGCTTGGCTCAAATTATTAGTAAAAGGCAATAATTGTTTGACATCCCGCGGAGTGCATTCGCCGCCGAAAGTCCAAATCGAAACAGTCGAATTATCCTGTTTCCGCCGCCGATTTTCCTGCATCTCGCGCACTGCCTCCAATCCCGCATTTTTCGCCTGCAAAATCTTTCCGTTTTCTTCCATACTTCCCGAAACGTCAAGCAAAAACATCGTCGGAAGTTCGGCAGCCGTTACGGGCGGCACGATTGTTCCGCCTTTAATGCGGACATTTGAGAGAAAACTTATCGGATCAATAACCGGGTTTTTTAAAACATTTTTCAGTCTTCCGTCCGGTTCATAACCATTGAGTTCGGAGTTTGAACAAACTGACCAAATCTCAAAATGAAGATGCGGAACGTAAGTATATTTTTTGTTTTGCTTATCGTAAAGTTCGGCAATTTTTCCGCCTGCGTCAATATTATCGCCTGTTTTAACGAGAATTTTACTTTCATCTAAATGCAGATAGTAAGAAAAAATTTCTTCGGTTTCAAATTCTTCGTAGCTTCCGGCTTTGCCGTTGTATCTGAAAGCGATAAATTTACTTCCGCGTGGTGCAAGGTGTTTGATAATCACTAATCCGCCGCGAGTCGGAAGAGGATTCGGATTCGATTTTGTTGAAAAGATTACAATCCCGTTTCCAATCGAATAAATCGGCTGATTTTGGCTTGCTGAACTGCTTCCGCCAAGCAAATAATCAACTCCCGTATGTTGCCAAAATCCGCCCGGCAGCCCCGGAATGTCTTTATTTGTTACACGGTTTCCAAAATCATTTGTGATTTGCCAAGAATTTCCGCCCGTATCCAGTACTGGCATTTTAAAAAAATCTGCCCTTTTTGAAGGTTCAAGTCCGCATTGGACTC
This sequence comes from Pyrinomonadaceae bacterium, assembly GCA_022843305.1. Classification (GTDB taxonomy): domain Bacteria; phylum Acidobacteriota; class Blastocatellia; order Pyrinomonadales; family Pyrinomonadaceae; genus JAFDVJ01. The sequence continues at coordinate 29,989 of JALHNX010000003.1, forward strand.
CGCTTAGTTTTGTTTGTGCCTGCGTAATAAAAACAAAAAAACACAGTAAAAACGGGGCAAGACGGAAAATCCTAAAGTTTTGCTGTAAAATTCTCATTATTCAATAGGCTTAATAACAACTGATAAATTCACGGAAAACCCAACCGAGAATCACATAATTTCTGCCGCGATAAACACCGATTCGCACCCATTCGCGCCCGCGGTTATCCGACGAATATTTTTCGATATAAACCACCGTTCCATTGCGGATTTTTCCGACAATTCGACCATTCGGCGAAGCCCGAATATTTAACGGCGTTCCCGTCGGATCAGTTACTTTACATCTCTGTGCGCTTGCTTCCTGAACACCTACAAAAGCAAATACTCCAACCAAAAATAATATGCAAAATATTGAACTTTTCATTTTCTTCTCCTATTTTTATTTGATCTCCGAAAACTGAACATCTAAAATTCCGGTTTCGGGACAATTTTGAAAATCGTAATGCCACCATTCCGCCGCATAAACCTTAAAACCGTCCGACTCCATCGCTTTTCGCAAAATCTCGCGGTTTTTCTTTTGCGCTTCGGTTGCTCTTGCGTAATCAATCGCGGCTTTGGCTGTAAAATCATCGTATTCGGTCGGCAGATCCAAATTTTCGCCTGTTTTTAAGTCAAAAAGACTCAAATCAACCGCGCAACCGCGATTGTGGCGCGAGCCGTTTTTCGGGTTGGCAACGAATTTTTTCTTGCTTGCGGGCGTAACTTCCCAGAAAAGTTTGGTTGCCGAAAGCGGACGATAGCCGTCAAAAATTACCAAGCCAAGATTGTCTTTTTTCAATTTTTGGTGAATCCTGACAACCGCATCTGCCGCCGGACGCTGTAAAAAAGCCCGCGCTTCTTTGTAAACTGCTTTACCGACAAAATTGTTTGCCGTCGCATAGCGAATGTCGAGTTTTAGCGTGTCGTCCAACTTTATCAACTCGACCAAGCCGTCTTTGGAAACTTCTTTTTTCGCCGTTGCCGACGGAGTCGGGCTTGGCGTTAAATTTGTTTCGGCAATTTTAGGCTTCGGCGTTTCAATTTCAGTTTTCGCCGTTGTCGCCGCCGGATTTTGACAAGCTAAGCTGACCGCAAAAATTAAAAATATAAATACGATTTTCATATTTCCGATAATATTCCGAGCTAATCGCTCGAAGTCGCGGCATCAACTCCAAAACAAAATCCGTCTTGTGTGCCTTTTCCGCTCAAACAATATTCGCCCGGCGACAGAGTGTTTGCCGGAACGACTTTGAACGAAGATTCGCCGTATTTGGCGACATTAAATTGAATAGCGTATTGATTGACGGTAGTTTTTGAGCTGATTCCAATTGAACCGACTTTGGCAACCGTTAGTTGACGATAGCCTTTTTTGGAATCAAACCGAAAAAATTCGATAACGCTCATCGGGTCAATCGCTTGCGAAGCTACGCGCACAACAAACGCTAATTTTTGGTCGGCTTTGAATCTGACGTTTGATTTTTCACCTTTAATCCTCAAAAGACTTTCGCCGCCGCCATAACCCAAGGCTTTAATTTTAACTTTTGATTCCGGCGTTTGCCGTTCAAGCGCAACTAAGTTTCCGTTTTCTTCCAAATTAAAGTAAACGCCGATGTATTCGGGTTCGGTTACGGTTTTCTTTTCTTGCGCCAAGACCGTTTGGCAAAGCAAAATTACCAAAACAAAAAATGATAGTTTCATAATTTTCATATTTTTTTCTCCATTACGAACATTGAATTTTAAGAGTTTGCCGCACAGATTGCGGAACGGATTTTAGTTCATCGCATTGATAATCGCCGCCTTCGTCCATTCCGACTGATGTCCAAGTATTGCCGTTTTGTTTGAGAAGCCAAGTTCCGCCTTGTCCGGTAGTCTGCATTTTACTATTCATCGTATTCACACCGATTTCGGCGTAATCGTCGGCAAAACTCTTTATTTGCGACTTTGTTTTTTTAATAATTCGCCCCGTTTTTATCGCCGCCACATAATTAAAACCTTCCAGCGCAATCCAAACATATACATCTTGCGAACTCGCGCCCTGTTTGGTTTCTTTGACGACAAAAGCAATGAGCGATGAGATTTTCTTTTGAAGCGCGGCGGCTTCGGCTCTTTTGATTTGCGCCGGTGTTTGCGGTTTGATTTTTGTGGTTTTCGGCGTAGTTTTGGCAACATTCGGTTTTGGCTTCGGTTGAATCCAGCCGAAATATACGCCCACGCCTTCGACAAATTTTTCACGCCCGACGGTATGTTCGCTGAAATCGGCGTTTGAATAATTTAAAATCATTTCGCGCCGCGTGTCTTTCAGACGTTCCAACAACGAATTATTGTCAACATAAAGCACAACGCCGGTTGAAACTTCGCGGTAAATCCCCATCATCCGCCGCCAGACGTTTGCGCCTTCGCGGACATCGTAACCGGCATCGTAAGCGTAATAAAGTCCAACGCGGTCGGCTTGTTCTTCCATATCTTTGGAAAATTTGCCGGACATCAGTTTATAAGACAGTTGCGCCATTAAAAGTCCCGTATTTTGTCCCAAAACGGACGCACCGATACCAATGAGTGCCGCCCAACGCGCTTGATCTTGTTGGGCTTCAAAACGTCGGCGGGCGTGTTCATTGGTAACGTGCGCGATTTCGTGTCCGAGAACGAAGGCTAGTTCCGCTTCGCTTTGCAGACGTTTTAAAAGTCCCGTATGAATAAAAACCGAACCGTCCGAAAATGCTACGGCATTCGGCACATCGTCTTCGAGAACATAAAAACGGAATAAAACCCTATTCGGATCTTCTTCGGGCAACATTTTCAAATATTTCGGCACAATCCGCATTCCGATTTTTGTAACGTAAGTGTTAAGTTCCAAATCATCAACTACTTTGAAAGTGCGTCCGTTGATTATCACGCCCGCGCCGGTTGTTCCGGGCGGCGGCAAGGTCAAACCTTTTTTGACGGTTTCCAATAATTTTGTTTCAAGCGGCGTAAAAAGATTCGGGCGAACTTCGCCGGACGTAACTCTAACTACCCGATTTGTCTGCCGAATGCCTTTCAAATCGAGAAGCGAACCGAGCGGAATATCTTTGAATGTGTTAAAGGTTTTGCCTTTCCATTCTTTAACTCCGGTCAAAATCGCATTCGGCGCAAGCTCGACTACTCTGCCGTTGACTAACGCCCGCGGAACTTCAACGCGGTCGAGATAACCGTCAATATTCTCTTTCTGTTCTTCAGGATTCGTTTTTACATTGATTTGAACAGCTTTTAATTGGGTCGTTTCGATTTTATCGAGTTCGATTTCAACTTCTATTCCGGCACGAATGTAATCCGCCGTAATCGCTTTGCCTTTGTGATTTTTGAGTTTGGTCTGCCCGCTAATCACAATTTCCGCAAAATCCCGATTCGGCAAATTTTTCTCGTCCGTCTGAATAATAAGCCGATTAAATGGCGCGGCAAACTCCAAAACAAAACCGTCCTCAATTTTTGAAGGCAACTTTTTCTGCGCCGAAACTGATAAATTGACGGCTGCAAACATAAATAGCAGCAATGAAGTTAAATGTTTTTTATTCATACAGTCCGCAAAGTAGCTATGGTTCCGGAACAGGGTCTAACGTTCCTTTCCTGACACATTTTTTACACGAGTTGATACGGCGATAAGTCAGCACTAACCCGTATCTGATACCGTGTTTTTGGACGGCTTCAATCGAATATTCGGAGCAAGTCGGGTGATAGCGACATTCAATTTTGCCTTCCAGCATCGGTCGCCCGATATACTGATAAATACGCACACCACCAACATAGAACCAACCCGTGATTTGCTTTTCGGGATTACGATAAGTGTCTGCAATTGCCAAAGTTATCAGCAAAAAAAGTACAATTAAATATGTTTCGGGTTTTTTAAGCATTTCCACACGTTGGACATTTAACAATCGATTGAAGCCTTTTATTGTTGCAATGCGGACAATTTATCAAATCACCTTGCGGGCGGGAATAATAATAAATTGCAAAACCTATCAGCCCGGTAAAGAAAACAAGAAGCATCCACATTACAGAATTATCCAGTCCCCGGGCTTTTGCGTCTTTAGCAACCCAAACTAAAAGCGCGATGTTAAGCCCGATGACTGCGACAATTGCCACAATCGGCAAAATTATCATCGCCCCTGCCCCTGCGCCGCAAGTTCCGCAAGCCGCGCAAACCTCGGCATCATTCGGTTGATTCGTTCTGCTTTGAGCAAGCACTGAAACTATTTGCAGCAAAATCATCATTAAAGAAAACGCTGTTTTTTTTATTTTTTTCACCTTTATTCTTCTCTCCATTTTTCAGCTAATTTATAAATACTTTGATTATTATTGTGAGGATGTGAGGTAACAAATGCCTGTGAAATAATCCAAGTGCGATTATTTTTGCTATCTGCCGGTTTGTCATTACTTTTGAACCGATTTTCTCAAATCTTGCCAATAACTTCGCTCTCCGATCAAATAACTCCAGCCCTCGTTTTTTGAAACAGCCCCGTCCAAAGCCCATTCAAAACTCGAAGACATCATATTTTTCACGGCAGTTTTGTAGTTATTCAAAACATTTTGCTTTAACTTTGCGAAAAATGTCTGAAAACTTTGGTCTTGAGCATTGGCTAGCAGACTGCCGGCAATGTTCAGCAGAATTACCGTTAATATTGAAATGATTTTTATTCGGTTCATTTTTCTCCTTTTGAAGAGTTCGACAAAGTTCTGGAAACAGTTATCGAACTCTTCAAATTTGTGCCGGACAAACCGGCTTACCATTCCTCGTAATGCCAATCACCATTTCCCTTTTGACTCGGTTCGCCGCCCTGATAAATTCTTTCGATTCTTGCGTCAGAAGTCGTGGTTACGGTCAACGGAATAGAATCGTTTTTCTTATGGTCAAGCCGAATAACAAAACCTTTTTTTGGAGTTCTGCCGCCGCCCGAATGAAATGTTCCGCTTTTTTGCCATCCGCCCCATTTGATATTGACTTTGACATTCTTCGGAACAATTCCGGATGTTTGCCCAAATCGCACAATCACATAAATCTTTCCCTTCTCCGCCGGCGGTGTCCAAGTTTGCGTATCTGCCCGCACGGTTGTCGGAATCGCCAGCAAACAAAACAATATCCCGAATATCGCAATTAGTTTTCTTTTCATTTTTTCTCCTGATTTTGTTACTTTCGCTAATCTTCTTCACTTCAACTCGATTTTTCGTATTGTAAATACGATTGTTTCCCAGAACCTTTACAAACCGTGCAGTTGCCCGAACCGCGACATTTTGAGCAGTTAGTTTTGCCGAGTAATCCGTAAGTTCCGCCTTTTCCGCCGCATTGCGCACAATTTCCCGTGCCTTTGCACCCTTTACATTCAGCCATCTTAATCCTCTCTTTTCGTTTGTTTTCGATAAATGTTGTTTTATCCTGTTCATGCTCTCAATATCCACTCAATTTTTTTATTTTCGCTCAAAATTCTTTGAGAACAGTTTTTTAACCGCTTTCGAGCGAAAAATCCTTGATTTTGGTTTGCGCCGGTGTTATGATTTGCGCTGTAAAATATAAAAACCGAGTTCCTTTGGGATAAAACCTTTTTCCGTAATTCTGCCCGACGGATTTATTTTGTTTGTATTCGGACAGCGGTGAATTTTTGAATGTTTTATAAACCGCTTTAACTACAAAAATTGAATTTTGTTTTGCACTATCTACCGTATCTCCAAATGACATTTTGACAATGAATTTATCTTGAAATTTTCGTGAAATAATCGTGAACCGGCTTTTCATTTTTACGATTTGCGCTGATTTGCGAAATTCAGGAAAGCATTATGAACAAACTCTCAAAAATTTATACATTCGACGATTTTCAGTTTGATACCGACCGTCTCGCCCTTTATCACCGCACTAATCTGGTCAAAAACAGCGATAAAAAAACGATGCAGGTGTTGGCGGTTTTATTGCTTAATCCGAACAGATTAACGACGCACGAAGAGATTATCGAAAAGGTTTGGCAGGATAATCCGCTCGGTGTAACTTCCGGGCATATCGGGCAATACATCAGCCGGCTGCGAAAGATTTTTGCCGAACTCGCGCCTGAAAAACAATTTATCGAAACGGTCAAAGGACGCGGTTATTCATTTAAGGGCAATATATTTTTAGATGACGCGCAAATTGAAGAGAGTGTTGAAACCGCGTTGCCGACTGACGCGGCAAATATTCCCGAATCCGTCCAAATTAGCGGAGAAAAATCCGCTTTGCGTTTCAACCTTCGTCAAGCGACAATCGCTTTTTCGCTTTTGATCTTGGCTTTACTGACGATTTTCGCGGCTTGGACGCGGTTTGCCAAAAATGATGAAGAAGAAATACGGCGCGTGGTTAAAGAGTCGCAATTATACGAGTCGTTGGTGTTATACAAAAATCCGGCAATGTTCGATGAAACGCAGCTGGATAAATATTGGATGGCGGAACTCGACCATACTCTGAACGCCGACCGCCGCCGCATCCGCGAAGCCGTCAAAAAACTCGACAACGAAGGCAGGCGATACGGCGATGAAACACGATGCGAACAGTTCGAGTTTCAATCTGTCGAAATCAATCAAAACCGCGATTTTGCCGTTGTCAAAACTCTGGAAAAATGGTTTATTGCCGTCTATTTCAACGATGGAACTCTGCAAAGAAATAAATATGTCGGTCCTTATTTTGTCAGTTATCTCGTCCGCAAATCGAACGGACGCTGGTTGATTGAAAAATCGAATACGGCGCGGGTTAATCGTCCGATACCGCGGCTGTCCGGCATCGAAACTCTTTCCGAAATCAAGCCGGAACAGCAGTTTTTCGTTAAACTGAACGGACAGGATTTTGAAGCGGAAACCGTTCACATCGAGATTTTCGGCGAAGGCTGCCCGGAAAGCAACCCGTGCCGAATTTCAAATATAACCTTGCGGGAAAATTCAAAAATCTCGGAAACATTTTTAGAGAATGTTCCGCTCACGTTGTCGTCCGGCATTTTCAGAATTACCGTTCGCAACGGCGATTCGCGGGGATCGAATTCGGTTGATCTGGAAGTTCCGTAAATAGATTTGTGATTTTTGCTGTATGACAAATGAATTTATCATTTACGAATTTGCCGGTTTGCGCTTTTCTGCATTCGATTCGATTTTGGAAAATACGGCGACGGGAAAAAGAATCAAACTGTCGCAAACGCATTGTCATTTTCTGCTTGCGGTCGTGCGAAAATCTCCCGAAATTGTCGCGTATAACGATTTGCGTCAAAAAGTTTGGGTGCATTACAGAGAAATGTCAGAATCGCTCAAACAGCGGATTTTTCTTCCGCTTTTCTGTTAAAATAAAAATATTTCAACTCGTCTTGTCGCCAAAATTTATGAAAAATCTATTCCGTTTGACGTTTCTTTTCAGCACGTTGTTAATGTCTTTAAGTTTTGCTTTTGCCCAAAATAAATCTAACGAACCGCTTCCGAAAATGCCGAAACTTCTTTCACAGCGCGAGCAGGCGGAGGTGCGCGAGATGTGGCTCGGAAAACGGCTCGACACGCTGCTTTTGCCGATGATGCGAAAGCATAATGTTTCGATGTGGATTGTTGTCAACGAAGAATTTAACAGCGATCCGGCGACGGAATATCTGGTGCCTCCGATGCCGATTGTCGGAAGCCGCGATTTTTTTATTTTTGTTGACACAGGCGAAAAAAAATTGGAAAAGATTGCGATTGTCCGTTATGCCGAAGAACGCCTGAAAAATCATTACGAGATGATAAGCGTTTCGCGTGATAAATTGGGCGAAACTCTGCGCTCGACAATTGAGAAATACAATCCGAAAACAATTGCTTTGAACATCGGCGGAACGCGCGGACAGCAAAACGGTCTTTCACACGCTTCGTATAAAATGCTGGCGGAAACTTTGGGTGCGGATGCGGAGAAAAAATTCGTTTCGGCGGCAAATTTTCTGACCGAATTTTTCGATACACGCATTGCGGAAGAACTCGAACATTACCGCACGGCGGTTCTGGTAACGGATATTTTGACGCGCCGTGCATTTTCAAACGAAGTTATTATACCGGGAAAAACAACTGTCGGCGATGTTCGTTGGTGGTTGATTCAGCAAGTCAATAATTTAGGTTTGACGATTTGGTTTCAGCCCGATTTGCGCGTTCAAAGACAAGCAAAATCAACCGCTGTGAATCAGCAATTTTTGTCGGTTGCCGATGAATCAACGGTTTTGGAACGCGGCGATTTGATTCACGTTGATTTCGGTTTGAACTATATGGGACTTTCAACCGATTGGCAGAAACACGCTTATATTCTGAAAAAAGGCGAGCGCGATGCGCCGCAAGGTTTGAAAAACGCGCTAAAAAATACGAATCGTTTGCAAGACGTTCTCTTCGGCATTGCGCGTGTCGGAATGACCGGCGCAGAAGTTTACGACGCGACGATGGCGCAGATGAAAAAGGAAAATATCGAAGCGATGATTTATTCGCATCCGATCGGCACACACGGACACGGACTCGGTGCTTCGATTGATTTCCGCCGCGCCATCGGCGTTTCGCCCGATAGAATCCGGCTCGATTCATATATGTCAATTGAATTGAATACTTCGACTGTTATTCCCGAATGGAACAATCAAAAAGTAACGATTATGGCTGAAGACGATGCGTTTATGACCGAAAAAGGCTACGAATTTTTCCGCCCGCGCCAGACCGAATTTTATTTGATCAGGTAAAGGAACGCCGTCATCCTGACGGCTAAGGTCGTGTAAACGACGTATAAAATTTGAATATTATAAACGCTTGTATGAACGCTTGGGCGTTCATTGCCGTCAGGATGACGGCGTTCCGAAAATGATACCGATTTCCGAAGCCATAAAAATCATTGAGCGCGAAAGTTTCGTGCTTCCGCCGGAAACGATTGATTTAGAAGATTCGATCGGGCGCGTTCTGGCGGAAAATATCAAAGCCGATATGGATTTGCCGCCGTTCGACCGTTCGCAGATGGACGGTTTCGCGGTGCGTTCGGACGACACGAAAAACGCGCCTGTTAATTTAAGAATTATCGGCGAATCGGTGGCGGGCAAAGGTTTCGACCAAAAAATGAAATCGGGCGAAGCCGTGCGAATTATGACCGGCGCACGCGTTCCCGACGGCGCGGACACAGTGCAAAAAGTTGAAGTAACAACAGAAAAAGACGGTTTTGTCGAGATTTTAGAAACTGCGAAACCGGCACAGAACATCAATAAATTCGCGTCGGAAATCAAAATAGGAACGAAAGTTTTTGCGAAAGGTGAGATTATCAACGAGCAGATGATTGCCGCGTTCGCATCGTTCGGTTATGCGAAATTGAAAGTTTTTCAAAAACCGCAGGTTTCGATATTTTCGACCGGCAGCGAGATCGTCGAAATCGGCGAAACGCCGCAGAAAGACCAGATTCGCAATTCAAATTCGATGATGCTCAAAATTTTAGCCGAACGCGCGGGCGCCAATGCTGAAATTCTGCCGCAGGTTCACGACGATTTTAAAACGCTCAAAACAGCAATCGCCAAAGCTGTCGGTATTAAGGCAAAAGGCAAAAGGCAAAAGGCAAAATCTGATGAAAAGCAATCGCAAATCAAAAATCGCAAATCGCAAATCCTCATCATCACGGGCGGCGTTTCCGTGGGCGATTACGATTTTACGAAACCCGTTCTGCGCGAACTCGGCGCGGAGATTTTCTTTGAAAAAGTTTCATTAAAACCCGGCAAACCGGCGGTTTTTGCGCGATTAAATGACGTTTTGATTTTCGGTCTGCCCGGAAATCCGGTTTCGGTCGCGGTAACATTTTATCTTTTTGCGAGATACGCGATCTGGCGGGCGCAAGCGGCGAAAAACTGCGAGTTAAAACGCGGTTTTGCGGTTTGTTCGGACAAAATAAAAGGCGCGAAAGAGCGCGATTGTTATCTGCCGGTTTCGCTTTCAACCAATAAAAAAGGTGAATTAATTATCGAATCCCTGCGCTTTTCGGGTTCGTCGAATTTCATCGCCTTTTCCCGCGCCGACGCACTGGTTTTCATTCCGCAGGGCAAAAATCTGGAGAAAGACGACGTTGCCGAGATTTTATTTCTTTTAAATTAGTCCACGAAACACACAAAATATACAAAAATTATTATTCTGACTTTTTCGTTTCTTTCGTGTGTTTCGTGGGCAAACTTCTTTTTTTATCCGTTATGTTGTAATTTCATAACTTATGCAAAGTCCCGTCGCGCTGGCGCACGAAGCGATTCACGAAACGGTCGAAAACATTCTGAAATCGGCAGAACGCGGAAAAATTCTCGACGTTCCGGCGGGCGAAGGCGCGCTGGCTTTGCGTCTGAAAAATCTCGGTTTTACAGTTTTTTGCTGTGATCTATACACCGAAATTTTCAAACTTTCGGAGACGGAAATAAAACGCGGGAATCTGGACGCGAAACTTCCTTATGACGATAAATCTTTCGATTATCTGGTTTGCGTCGAAGGATTGGAACATATCGAAAATCCGGCGAACGCGATGCGCGAATTTGCGCGGATCTTAAAAGAAAACGGCACATTGATCGTCAGCGTGCCGAACATTATGAATATCGAAGAGCGTCTGAAATGGCTTTTTAACGGCTACACGTCGCATTTCAAACCTTTGTCGAGCGAGGCTTTGGCGGAAATTTCCAAAGAATTCGGCGGAATGGAAGAAATCGCGCTCCACGTTAATCCGATCGGCTATTCGGAAGTTCGCTATTTGCTGGAGAAAAACGGTTTTTCATTGCAAAAAACATATCTCGACAAACCGAAAAAAAATTCGTGGGCGTATTTTCCGCTCGCCGCTTTGATCAAGCTCGCGGCGCGTTTCAGTTCCGCGAACAAAAAAAAGTCGCGCTGGACAGATGAACTCAATTCCGACGAGGTTTTGCTCGGCGGAAACACTTTGATTTTTGAAGCAAAGAAGAATTAAATTTTTCTGCCCACGAAACACACGAAAGATACGAAAATAAGACTAAAGATTGCTTTGATTTTTTGTTTATTTCGTGTGTTTCGTGGGCAAAAAACAAATATGAAAAAACTTTCGCATTTTGACGAACAGGGCAAGATAAAAATGGTTGACGTTTCGGAAAAAGAAACGAGCGCGCGCCGCGCGGTCGCGTCCGCCAGTGTTTTGCTGAATAAAGAAACGATTGAAATTCTGCGGTCGAACGAAAACCCCAAAGGCAATCCCCTCGAAATTGCGCGAATCGCCGGAATTATGGCGGCAAAACGGACTTCCGAACTGATTCCTTTATGTCATCAGATCAATCTTTCAAAGGTTGACGTGAAAACCGAAATTACGGACGCGGGCGTTTATCTCGAAGCCGAAGCGAAAACCGCGTCGCAAACCGGCGTTGAAATGGAAGCCTTGACGGCGGTGTCGGTCGCCGCGCTGACGATCTACGACATGTGCAAAGCCGTGCAGAAAGACATCGTCATCACGGAAATCCGGCTCGAATCGAAACAAGGTGGCAAAAGCGGTGATTTTAGGCGTAACTAATATGCTTTGAAATTCATCAAACTTATGAAATCGGGCAAATGATTTTACTCAACGGAGAATTTTCTTTTGCTTTAACGAACTTTAAGGTAGAATAGAACGTAAAGTTTACCTGAGATTTGAAAAGGAGTTATACAGAAAACATGAGATATAAAGTAGCCGAAGATTCACGCCCGCAGTTGACGCTTTTGATCGTCGCGACGCTTATCAGCATCGGTTTGTGGCTGATTTCACAGTATTTATTACCGTCGCTGAATTATCTGGTTTATCCGCTTCAGCTTTTTGCGACGTTTATTCACGAAGGCAGTCACGTTCTGGCGACCGTTCTGACGGGAAATTCGGTGCAGAGTCTGACGGTTTCGCCCGATACGAGCGGCGTTGTCTGGTCTGAAACTTCGGGCTGGTTTTCACAGCTTTTGATTTCGAGTGCCGGTTATATCGGCACGACGGCTTTCGGCACGATGCTTCTCGTCTGGATGCGCTATAACTTTTCGTCGCGCAACGCGCTTTATTTTTCGTCTGCGTTTGTCGGCATTATGACGGTTCTTTTCGGGCTTTTGATGCCGCTTTGGAACGTTCTTTCGCTTCAGGTAACTTTGGGAAGCGTTGTTTTCACCGTCTTTTCGGGCGCGGTTCTGACCGCCGGACTTTTCGCTCTGGCGCGTTACGGAAGCTTGAAATGGGTCAATTTCGGACTCGCGTTTCTTGCCGTCCAGTGTTTGCTCAACGCGCTTTTCAGTCTGATCAGTCTGTTCTTTATCACGGCGACGACCGACGCGCATTCGGATGCCGTGAATATGGCAAAAGTAACTGCCATTCCCTCGATCGTCTGGGTTTTTCTGTGGATGGGCATCTCGATCCTGATGATTTCCGTCGGTCTGCGGCTCTACGCGGTCAGCCAGAAAGCAAAACAAAACGATCTGCCGTTTGAAGATTAAAAGCCGCAAGAAAACGAATTTAAAAAGCCGTCTGTGATAAGATTACAGACGGCTTTTTTTAGAAATGAACGGCATACGCGGAACGCACTTTGCCGACCGCCGTTTTTGTTATCGTGTCTGAGCAACAAAGGGCGTTCCGCGTTTGTTTGACATCAAAAATATATGAGATTTATCGTTTTCGTTTCGCTCGTTTTATTCAGCGTTTTCAGCGTTTTCGGACAAATCAAAAAACCGATTCCGCCGAAACCGTCCGTTCCCTATGCAAAATCTTTGCAGGCGGTTGTCGTGACGACCAAAGACTGGTCGGCGCTGCAGGGCAAAGCACAGCTTTTCGAGCGCAAATCCACAAAATCGAAATGGAAAGCGGTCGGCGAATCTTTTGCAATCGTCGTCGGCAAAAACGGATTGGCGTGGGGCGCGGGACTCAACGAACTGCCTTCGGATACGGGCAGACTTTTGATGAAAACCGAAGGCGACGGCAAAGCCCCGGCGGGAATTTTTTCTTTGACGGAAAGTTTCGGCACGAAGGAAAAACCCGATTTTATCAAACTTCCCTTTCTGCGGCTCGGTGAATATACCGAATGCGTGGACGACGTAAAATCAACACATTACAACCGGATCGTTGACCGGATGAAGGTCGGCATTTTCGATTGGAACAGCTCGGAAAAAATGCTCGCCGTCGGCGCGGAATACGATCTCGGCATCACGGTCGCGCATAATACGAATCCCGTGAACGCGGGCGGCGGTTCGTGCATTTTTCTGCATATCTGGAAAACGGCGGAAAATGGCACGGCGGGCTGCACGGCGATGGCGCGCGAAAATCTGGAAACGATCCTGAAATGGGCTGAGGCGACGAAAAATCCCGTTTTGATTCAGCTTCCCGAAGATTCCTACCAACAATTTCAAACAACGTGGAAACTACCGAAACTCTAATCACACTGCGCGAACTGCCGATCGGTGCGCGGCTTTTGGTGCGCTCGAAAACCGACTGGCGGAGCGCCGTCATTGCGCGGTTCGATCCGGAAAAAGCCGTTCTCTCGGTTTGTTCTCCTTCAGGCAGAACTTATCGCCTGCGCCGCGCTCTGGAAGCCGAATTGATCTTCGACGGCGGAATTCCGGTTCTCAAGATCGATGCGGACGAAAACTGGCGCGAAAATTTCACAAAATACGATTTTCGCTGGTGATTGGCAAAATTGATTTTTGGTATCATGTTAAGTTAGCTTATAAATTGGCTCAAAAACATGGCGCAAGATCTTTCGGCGGAAAACAAAAAAATCAAACAAATCTCAAACAGAATCAGAAAAAGTGATTTCAAATATCATTTTCACATCGAATCTTTCGGCGTAAAAATCGGTTTTTCGACAAATTCGGTGGAAGCTCTCGAAGCCGTCAAACAAGCCGTCGGAATTTATCTTCCCGATTGTTTCAAGGAAATTGAAAAGACCGAAACCGAACATAATTTTTTATTCGTCTGGAACAAAAGCGAACGCGACTCGCTTTATAAAAACGGCGAGCGGATTTTCAGCCGCGAACGGCGCGAAACTTCGGTTGAAAGCGCGGCTTCGCGGATTCGCCTGACGGTTGCCGAATTTGCCGCCAAACGCGTTTTTATTCACGCGGGCGTCATCGCAAGGAAAGGTAAAGCGGTCATAATTCCGGGCAGAAGTTTTTATGGAAAAACGGCTTTGACCGTCGCACTGGTCAAACGCGGCGCGATTTATTATTCGGACGAATACGCGATTTTGGACGCCGAGGGTTTTCTGCACCCGTTTCCGAAAATGCTTTCGGTGCGCGGCGAAATTGACGATCATAAACAAATTGACTATCCGGTCGAAAAATTCGGCGGCACGGCGGGAACCGAGAAAATACCTGTCGGAATGGTGTTGATTACCCAGTACAAAGCAAGAGCGCGGTGGAATCCGAAGATTTTAAGCCCGGCGAACGGCGTGATTGAAATGCTTCAGCATACGATTCCGATTCGGCAAAACCCGCAATTCACACTTGAAGTCATCAATAAAATCGCGAAAGAATCCGTTTTTGTAAAATCGAAACGCGGCGATGTTTCAAAAATCGCTGACTTGGTTCTGCATTTTATTGATAATAATCTTTAACTTTTTTTCAGTCCCCAAAATATATTTATCTTAATATAGATTGAAGTTAAGGTTAAAATTGCTTTTTATTACAATGGTATTAAAAAATAAAAAACTTGATCGAGGATTCGCACTAAATAATTTTTACGAAAACCCGACCAAGTTTTTTTGTTCGATTCTTAAACCGATAAATTTCTAATTAGAACATTAAGGTACGCAATTACCGCTGCCTGCCCCGCCACTATTATTAGCCTTAAAACACCGGCAATTCGCATTGGCACACGGCGTTGTCACATTAGTGCATAATTGACCATTTGGACCGCTTCCAGCAGCACAAGCGCAACCGCCTGTTACAGGAATGCAGGTGCTCGCGGATTGTGCCGCAACCGGTGCGGTCAAAGAAGCAATCACAGGTAGTGCAATTAACGATGCAAGTCCAACTTTTCTAACAGCTTCACGGCGCGACATACCGGCAAATTTATTTTTAATTTCTTCTTTGTTTTCAACCAATTTTTCTTTGCTTAACTGATCGAGCGCCAGCCAAACAATGTCTTCATTGATCTGTGAGTTGAGTTGTTTGCCGACGACTTCGCTGATTTCCGCAATCGTTCGGCTGCCGTCGCAGGATTGCCAAACCAGAGCCGATGTCTGATTTAAACAAAATGCTTTATTTTTTTCTAAATCGTATATTAACACTTCACCTTCAAGCTCTTGCACGACAAGGTTTTCCTTGCGGCTTTTCGGTGTAAAATCATTATTCATTTTTATTCTTTCCTCAAATGTTCCATTAGGAACCAATCAATACAGTTTAGTGTAGGAACCAATTAATACAGTTTAGTGAGAGTTCTCTTTTATCTAATCTATGATTAATCAATAGCAAGCGAAAGTCAATAGTTTTCTGTTTTGTTCTGCTTTTGAAAAACTTATTTATTTTATCTGAGTTCGCCGTATAAGAAGTAAACGATCAGCGGAACGCCGATTATATAAGCGATCAGCGCAAGTCGGTATAACTTTTGTCCGATCGGAGTCATATCGGTAAATCCGTTGGTCGCCCCGAAAAGAATATTGCCGATGCCGGTGAAAAAAAATCCGACGGCGTATAAACGCCCGGATGAATTTAGCGCGAGCCAGACGGCGAAAATTATCAGTGCCAGCCCGATGAGGATCATCACAATCGAATTAAAAGTCGGTTGAAAAGGTAAATTCATTTTCAGCGACAAATTTTAATTCAAATAGCTTTGCGAAACAAGTTTACATTATAAAAAAAACAGGCATCAAACAACGATTTGGTTAAATTAATTGGAAACTTCCGGGTTTTTAGTTCCGCAACCCGATTTGCCGCTACCCTTTTTACTTTTCGCTTGATTTGGTAAAATTAAATTTTGCTCAAACGACAGAATTTTTCATCTATGCAAGCAGTAAAGTCAAAAGAAGAATCAATCGAAGTTCGCGGAGCGCGGGTTCACAATCTGAAGAACATCTCGTTTCGCCTTCCGCTCAATAAATTAACAGTCGTCACGGGCGTTTCCGGTTCGGGAAAATCATCTCTCGCGTTCGATACGATTTACGCCGAAGGGCAAAGAAGATACGTCGAATCGCTTTCGGCATATGCGCGGCAGTTTCTTGAACGAATGGACAAACCCGACGTTGACGAGATTTTGGGAATCGCGCCGGCAATTGCGATTCGACAAAAAAATTCGACGCGCAATCCGCGCTCGACCGTCGCCACACAAACCGAAATTTACGATTATCTGCGCCTGCTTTTTGCGCGTGTCGGGCAGACGTTTTGTTATGTCTGCTCGCGGGAAGTAAAAAAGGATTCGCCCGAATCGGCGGCTGACGAAATTCTTGAAAATCTGGCGGAAGGAACGCGGTTTTACGTCCTTTTTCCCGCCGAACACGATTTTGAAATCAAACCCCAAAAGACCAAAACCAAAGACCAAAACCCGATTCCGCATCTGATGAGCCTGATGCAGCAAGGTTTTACGCGACTTTTCCGCGACGGCAAAACGATCGAACTTCAAAAACCCGAAGATTATCCGTTTAAGGATTTTGAAAACACGTTCGTGATGATTGACCGCCTGAAAGCCGACAAATCAATTCGTCAAAGATTAGTTGATTCGCTCGAAATCTGTTTCCGCGAAAGCGGCGCGGGCGTGATTAAAACGGCAGAACCGTCTGCGGTAGCGGATGGTTTACGCGTCGGAACATTCAACTTTTCGGAAAAATTTATCTGCAAATACGACGGCACGCTTTACGAAGAACCCGAACCGCGTCTTTTCAGTTTTAATTCGCCGTTCGGGGCGTGTCCGCTTTGTCAGGGTTTCGGCAACACGATTGACATTGATTTCGAGTTGGTTGTGCCGAACGCGAATCTTTCCATCGAAGACGACGCGGTCGAGCCTTTTTCGCGCCCGCAATACGATTGGGCGAAAAAGGAACTTTTGCGATTTGCGCGAAACGAAGGAATTGACACGAAAATTCCTTTTGCCGATTTAGCGGGCGAAGAAAAACGCGTAATTTTTGAAGGCAAGCGCGGTTGGCGCGGTGTGCGCGGATTTTTCAACTGGCTCGAAACGAAAAAATACAAACTCCACGTCCGCGTTTTTATGGCAAAATATCGCGGCTACACGACTTGCCCGGAATGCAAAAGCGGAAGATTGCGGAAGGAAGCGCAAGCCGTGCGGGTCGGCGGAAAATCGTTGCCCGAAGTCGTTAATTTTGCGATCAACGACGCGCAAAACTTTTTTGATACGCTGGAATTATCCGAAGAACGCGAAAAGATTGCCGAAAAACTTCTTTTGGAAGTCCGCCGCCGTTTGAAATTTCTGGTTGATGTCGGGTTGGATTATTTAACGCTAAACCGGCTTGCTTCAACGCTGTCGGGCGGCGAAGCACAGCGCATTCAACTGGCGACAAACCTCGGTTCGCTGCTCGTCGGCGCACTTTACGTTTTGGACGAACCTTCAATCGGACTTCATCCGCGAGACAATTCAAGATTGGTAAAAATTCTCGAAAACCTGCGCGACATCGGCAACACGGTGCTGGTTGTCGAACACGACGAAGAAATGATGCGCTCGGCTGACCATATTCTCGACATCGGGCTTTACGCGGGCGAACTCGGCGGAAATCTGGTTTACGAAGGCGATTTTGTCGGGCTGATTCAGGACGATATTTCGCTGACTGCCAAATATTTGCGCGGTGATCTGGAAATCAAAGTTCCGCAGAAACGAAAAGAGCCGACCAAGCAAAAAATCGAAATCAAAGGCGCGCGCGAAAACAATCTGAAAAACATTTCGGTCGAAATTCCGCTCGATATGTTGGTTTGCGTAACCGGCGTTTCGGGTAGTGGAAAATCAACGCTCGTGCATGACATTCTTTACGCCGGAATCAAGAAACAACGCGGCGAATGGCAGGGTCAGGTCGGACATTTCAAGGAAATCAAAGGCGCGGAGCTGGTTGACGACATCATTCTGGTTGACCAATCGCCGATTGGCAGAACGCCGCGCTCGAATCCCGTGACATACATCAAGGCTTACGATGCGATCCGCGAAGTTCTCGCTTCGACCAACGCTTCAAAAGCAAAAGGCTTTAACGCTTCGCATTTTTCGTTCAACGTTCCGGGCGGACGCTGCGAAACCTGTCAGGGAAGCGGAACGGTAACGGTCGAAATGCAGTTTTTGGCGGACATCGAACTGACCTGCGAAGACTGTCGCGGAACGCGTTTCCGCGACGAAATCCTCGATGTCAAATACAAGGGCAAAAACATCGCCGAAGTTTTGCAGTTGACCGTCCGTGAAGCGATTTTGTTTTTCAAGGAAACCGCAAAATTAGTCAATAAATTAAAAGTCATTGAAGCCGTCGGACTCGGTTATTTAAGATTAGGACAATCGGCAACGACACTTTCGGGCGGCGAAGCGCAGCGCGTCAAATTGGCGGCGCATTTAGCGACGAAAACAAAATCGAAAACGCTTTTTATCTTTGACGAACCGACAACCGGCTTGCATTTCGACGACATCAACAAACTGCTGACCGCGTTTCGCGCATTGATCGAAAACGGCGGAAGTCTGCTCGTCATCGAACACAATCCGGACGTCATAAAAACCGCCGATTACGTCATTGATCTCGGACCCGAAGGCGGCACAGGCGGCGGCGAAATCGTCGCCACGGGAACGCCTGAAGAAATTGTCAAAGTAGAAAATTCGCACACCGGACAATACTTAATGGAATATTTGAATTAGATTCCGCCCACGAAACACACGAAAAATACGAAATAATTTTTGACTTTATTTTTCGTTTCTTTCGTGTGTTTCGTGGGCAAAAATAAATATGGATTTAGAAACCATCAAAACACCGTCGCTGATCGTTGATTTTCAAAGAATGAAACGCAATGCCGGGCAAATTACAGCTCGCGCCAAAGCGTTAAATGTCGCTTTGCGTCCGCACGTTAAAACGCATCGCTGTCTTGAGATTGCGCGGCTTCAAACCGAAAACAACTTCGGCGGAATTATGGTTTCGACGCTTTCGGAAGCGCATTTTTTCGCTGAAAACGGGTTTTCGGATATAACTTACGGTGTGCCAATCGAGCGCGGAAAATTTGCGGAAGTAATTGCGATTTCCAAAACTATTGAACGTTTTGCAGTTTTGACGACGGACGCGGAAACGATTGAAGGATTAAACAACGCGGCGAAACACGAAAACGCGAAACTCGGTGTTTTTCTGAAAGTTGATGTCGGTTATCATCGCTGCGGAGTCGAACCGCACACGAACGAAGCGTTTGAAATTCCCCGAAAAATCAGCGATTCGACAAACCTCGATTTCGCCGGAATTCTGACACACGCCGGACATTCCTATCACGCCGACACGCCCGAAAAACTGCTTGCGGTCGCGCAAGAAGAAAGAAATAAAATGCGCGATCTGGCGGAAGAACTTCGCCGAAAAGGAGTTGAAGTTCCAACCGTCAGCATCGGTTCAACGCCGACGATGAGCGCGATTGACAACACGGAAGGCATCACCGAACTGCGCTGCGGAAACTATATTTTTTACGACGCTTTTCAGGCGACTTTGGGAAGCTGTAATGTTTCCGATTGCGCTTTAACCGTTCTCGCGGCGGTCGTTCACCGGGATTCGACGCGCCGAAAAATCGTCGTTGACGCAGGCGCGGTCGCCCTTTCCAAAGATCGCGGCGCGGTCGAATTCGACGCGCATTGCGGTTATGGGCGCGTTTACGATTTGGCGGGAAACGATTTAGCTTTGCGCGTCGGTTCGCTTTCGCAGGAACACGGCGAGATTTTTGTTGAAGATGAAAAGATTTTTAATAGTTTAAAAGTCGGCTCGCGCGTTCGAATCTTAGCAAATCATTCTTGTTTAACTGCCTTGCAGCATTCGCATTATCACATTCTCAACGGCGGAAAAATCGTTGACCGCTGGGAAATCAATCGCGGTTGGTAAAGAGCTGAAAACGTGAGTATTGGATAAGAAATTTGTCTGACGGAACGCCGTCATCTTGACGGCACACGCCGCGCCGAGCGGCGTAAAAGCGTTTCATTCAACTTAAAACTTGAAATTAGAGCGAGGATTTTAGCGTTTTTCAAACGCTGTGCCGTCAAGATGACGGCGTTCCTTGCTTATCCAATACTGACGTAGCTGAAAAGTTTATTCTCCCGCTTTTTGTTTAATTAATTCGATTATTTCATCCGACAGCCAAAGTCTTTCCTTCTGAACTCTGGTTAATGTTTCGGAAACTGACCCGATTAAACCTTTTTGTTTAGCTAAAATTAATGCGCCGCCGGTTCCCAAAAACGGAATTTTCAGAACCTTAGCGCATTTTCCGGCGGCAAAATCATCAAGCATGACAACTGAATCTGAACTTGCCCGCGCGAGATTAAGGACGGCTGATTCACCATCACCGAGATTATAACTTTTGACGGTTTCGTCTGAATTTTCAACTAAAATTTGTTTAA
The DNA here is from genome assembly GCA_022843305.1 of Pyrinomonadaceae bacterium. Classification (GTDB taxonomy): domain Bacteria; phylum Acidobacteriota; class Blastocatellia; order Pyrinomonadales; family Pyrinomonadaceae; genus JAFDVJ01. Next base: position 50,507 of record JALHNX010000003.1, read on the forward strand.
AAGTAATGAGTAAAGGAAGTTTTTTTCTGGCAGTATCGTATTTTCTTCCTGCTAAAACTTCTTGCCAAACGGCATCAGGAACAAGAACTTCTTCAAAGAGTTCGGACAGAATATGTTCTAAATCGCTTTTCAGCAGAATAATTAAAGGCGACGAATCAACGATAATTTTCTTAACCAAGACTCAATTCCTCGTCCAATTCTTCTTTCGAATACTGCCACGCCGAAACACGATAGCGGGATAAAACATCAAGAAATTCGGCGCGTGAAAGTCCGAGAATTTCCGCCGCTTTCCCCTGCGAAAGAATGCCGAGTTCAAACCATTTGACAACCGCCGCGACCAATATTTCGCGTCCCAATTTATCCTGCGTCGTCCCCAAAGCCGTCAACGCCGTTTCCGGTAAATCTATTGATGCAGTATTCATATTTTTATCCTTTCGCAATCTTGATAACAAATCGAATCGCCGACCGGACTCTTAAATTAAATCAAAGCCGAAAAACTTGTCAAGAAAAATCTTCGCCGTCGCCGAACACTTTGCGCCATGCGGGGGCGATCTGTTCGAGGACTTTGCAGTCGCAGTAGCCGCCGTTTTGCTGGAGCCACGAGCTGACTTTCGGGAAATTCAGGCGGTTTTCCATCATAAACTGCATCGCAAATCTCAGGGAATGATTGCATTCTTCGCGTTCGAGTTTGTCTTCGAGATATTCGAAAAGGTCTTCGACATCGTATTGTCCGGCGGGAAAACTTTCCAGAAACTCTTCGAGTTCTTCGCCGCTCATTTGTTCCAGATTATCTATTTCACGTTTTTTTAATATCGCCATAGATTGATTTTCGGTTAAATCCGCAGTTTTTTCAATTTCACGCTTTTTCGCGCGTTATGGATTCGATGAACGCGTAAAACAAAAACCACAATAAACTGCAAATTCCGAGACACGGAAGCAGAAACATTTTGAAGAATGTCCAGAAAACCTTATTTCCCAGATTATATGAACTTGCCGTCGAGGTGTAGCAGAAATAGCTTCTTTGCAGACTCATAAAAACCATCTTTCCTTCGCAGACGAAACTTCCCGCCCAATCGGTGAAAATGACAGGCACGAAAAATCCTGCCATAACGGCGAAGAATGTTCCCGTCAAAACGCCTAAGATCAGCGAATAGATGACGGCTTTAATTATTTTCCTGTTCGACTTCGGTTTTATTTCCTTCATTTCTGAGTTTTTCTTCTTCCAGTTTACGCTTCAAGCCTTCGCGCCCGTCGTATTTTATAAATTTCGGTAAAAGTATGGCTAAAATTATCGTCCCGACAACCGTCAGAACGCCGCCCGAGATGATCGAGGTTTTGACGTCGGTAAAATACGCGACGACGCCCGATTCGGCATCGCCGAGCATCGGTCCCGTTAAGAAACTTATCATCTCGATTCCGGCGAGCCGCCCGCGAAAATGTTCCGGCACGGTCTGATTCCAGATCGTCTGGCGAAAAATTCCCGAAATCATATCGAAATATCCCGCCAGCCCGAGAAAAAACAGCGCGAGATATAGGCTGTTCGAAAATCCGAACGCGGTGATCGCCAATCCCCAACCGGCGGCGGCGAGCGTGACCATCAAACCGTGCCGGTGAACCCATTGCGCCCAGCCCGATGTCAGCGTAGCGACGAGCGAGCCGACGGCGATTGCCGAATAGAAAAATCCGACCGACGCGCCCGCGCCGAAGCTCACGGCAAGTGCCGGAAAAAGCGCTTTCGGCATTCCGAAAAACATCGCGTTGATGTCAACGAGATAAGTTCCCAGAAGTTCCTGACGACTTAAAGCGTAGCGGAAACCTTTGACGATTGACTGCAAATTCGGTCGGTCGGCATTCGCGGGCGGCGGCACGGCGCGAATCATCCAGACGGCGGCGAGCGAACCGGCAAACGTCAGTAAATCAATCAAATAAGCGATTGACGCGCCGTATTTGGCGATAATCACGCCGCCGATGATCGGGCTGATGATAAACCCGACTTCAAATCGAAGCGCGTTCAGCGAAGCAACCGCCGACATATATTCGAGCGGCACGATTTTCGGAATTAAGGCTTCAAACGAAGGTCTCTGCAAACCTGCAAGACCGGCGTGAATCGCCACCGCGACGAACAAAACCCAAACTTTCGGATTCGGCAAAAGCGCGTTTCCAAGCAAAATCGCGGTCGTTATCAGTTGCCCGATTTCCGTCAGACGCAGCATTTTACGGCGGTCAACTGAATCTGCCAGCGCGCCGCCGATAAACGCCAGAAAAAACATCGGCACAAATTCCGCCGCGCCGAGCAAGCCGACAAAAAGGCTCGATTCCGTCAGCTGATACATCTGCACGGGAACGACGATAAACGTCATCATCGTCCCAAAAAACGAAATCAACTGCCCGAAAAACAGCAGACGATAATCACGTGAGATTTTGAGCGGCGTGATGTCTAAAAGCATAGTTGGCAGTTGCAGTTAGCAGATTAAATCTTACACCAAAGCCCTGCCAACTGCCGACTGCCGCTGCCAACTGCTGTCCGAATTAAGGCTTGACGTAATCCGTCCAAAAGAAAAGATAAGTCGCATAGAGATTGACGGCGAAGGAAATTATGTAGGCGAGCCATTCATACCATTGAATCTTTTTCGGACTGTTTTCGAGCAGAATGATAAACATCCAAGGCAAAAGAATCATCGCGTAGCGATAGCCGAATTGCCAGCCGCCGGGATTTCCGTGAATCCATAACACAAATGTCTGCAAGCAAATCGCCGCCCAAGCCGTATATTTCAGGACTTTATCGCGCCAACCGAAGCGGAATAAAAATAAAAGAAACGGACTACTCCACCAGATCGCGCCGCCGAATCCGCCGGGAACAAGATACGGATAATGCGCCAATCTCTGCCACGGCGTGATGAGCATTTCTTTGACATTCAGCGGAATATACCGGATCGAAAAAATTCCGTGGGCGTACCACGGTTCCTGCAAAACGCCCGGACTCCGCGCATAGCCGAAATCCGTGAACGAATGAAAACGAATGTAATTGTAAACAAGAGTCGAAACCCCGAGAACGAACGGAACGGCGCAAAACTGTGCGAGATTTGCGATTTGGTGTTCGGTCTTTGGTTTTTGGTCTTCGGTCTTTGCAAGATTTTCCCATTCTCCTTTTCTCCCTTTATCCGCTTCTTTTTCACGCAAAAGCAGCCACATAAAAATCGGCGCGGTCAATAAAACTTCCGTGCGGTTGCCGAAAGCGAGCGCGAAAAATAGTCCGGCGAGAACGGGTCGGCGGTTGAAAACCGTGAAATAGATCGCGCCGAGTTCGCCCAAAACGGCAAAGCCCAACGCCAGTTGCCACGCACCCGCCATCGTCAGATTTGTCCACATCCACGTGCCGAACAGGACGGCACAAACGAGCAAAACGCGTTTTTTCCGCTCCAGATCGTAATGTTCGGAAATCAAAAACAGAAACCGACAAATCGCGCCGGCAGTCAGCGCGGCAATCACGGATGCGGGCATTTCTTTGATCGCGCCGGCGAGCTTGAAAAAAGCGAACGGAATCATCGTCAAGACGCTGCCCAAAGGAAAAACCGAATACCAGTTTCCTTCAAACGGCACGAATTCATTCAGCCAGCTCGGCGGTTTTTCCTGAAAAGCGACCGCGCCGCGCAGGAAATTATCGGCGACGCGGAAAGTGTAATCATAATAATGCTGCGGCTTCGGATTGCTGTAATAATAAATCCAGAACGTGCCGACGACGAAGATAAAAATCAGTATTTTTCGATTTTGAGATTTTCCTTCGTTCATTCCCGAAAAGTTTTCCATCGCTTTCGACGGTGCGGATTTTAGCCGAATCAAAACATCTTTTTCGCTTCGTCAATCGCTTCGTCTAAATTCGTAATTTGCCCGTCGAGCTGTTTTTCGTAAACCGCATCGAGAATTGTCTTAAACTGCGGCGACGGTTTTAAGCCGAGTTCGATCAAATATCTGCCCATCAAAATCGGTTGCGGAGCTTCGTGTTCGACATTTAATTCGCGCATTCGTTCGATAAACCATTCCTGCGCTTCCGCTTTGAACCATTTTTCCTTCGGCAGCCATTCGGGATTGCGTCCGAGACTGTCGGCTTTCGCCACGCGGTAAAGCAGATCCGGTTCGACTTTGCGCGCAAGGCGGCGAAACGCGCCGTCGCCGGGTTTCGATTTATAAAACATTCCGGGTGTCAGATGATAACGCACGAGTTGGACGATCTGACTGCGGACGTCGTAACCGTCAAGCGTGAAAATCCCGAGTTTGTCCAAAAAAGAAAGCGTCGGCTCAACGCCCGCTTCGTCGTGCGCGTGCGAACGCCAGCGACCGTCGAAAAACTGCGTCGTCGCCGGTTTCCCGAAATCGTGACAAAGTGCGCCGAGCATCACCGTCACCTGCTTTGCAAACTCCAGATCGCCGATCAGCTTTCGCGCCTCGTCAACAACCATCAAAGTATGTGTGTCAACCGGTCCCTCGGGATGCCATTCCGGCTCTTGCGGCACGCCGACAAGCGCGACGAGTTCGGGAAACAACTGATTTGCGATGCCTAGATCGTAAAAATACCGCAAACCGATCGAAGGTTTTTCGGATTTTAAAAGCAGTTTTTCAAGCTCGCCCCAGATTCTTTCTTTCGGTAAATCCGTTAAATCAATCGCGCGGCAGATTTCTCGCGTTTCGGCTTCGATTTCAAACTCGAACCGCGCGGCAAACTGCGCGGCACGCAAAACCCGCAAAGAATCTTCGGCAAAAGTTTCGCGTGAGACGACGCGCAGGAGTTTGTTTTTTATGTCTGCCTGTCCGCCAAAGCAGTCAATAATCTCGCCCGTCACCGCGTCCTGCATTATCGCGTTGATCGTAAAATCGCGCCTTTTGGCGGCTTCTTCAAACGGCATATCCTTGTCGCCTTCGACGACGAAACCGCGATGCCCGCGCCCGGTTTTGCGCTCGCGGCGCGGCAGTGAAACGTCCAGCTCCTGACCGATCTTATAAACCGTGAAGGCTTCGCCGACGGCGTTGACTTCGCCGAAATCGCTCAAAATTTCAAGCAACCGCGCCGGTTCGATACCGTAAATTTCCAAATCCCAATCCTTTGGTTCGATACCCATTAATTCGTCGCGCACACAACCACCGACGAGCATTGCGCGACCGCCGTCTTTATCAATAATTTTAGCAAGTTCGATAACTTTGTTCGGAGGTTTTGTCATAATGTCCAAATTCAAAAGTTATAGTTTAGAGCAATTACAGACAAAATAAAAAGACGAGTCCGATTATCGAAGCTCATCTTTTTATTTGAAATATTTTTTTCGTTTTAATTTTCGTTGAGGCTGTTTTGCTGAATTGCGGGGTTTTCGCCGTTGCTGTTCTTTTCAGGTTGGACGGTTTCGACCGGTTGATTATTCTGAACCGCCGGATTTTGAAATGCCGAACTCGGAAGCGGCTTAAGCGATGATTCTTTATTCCCGCGTTTCATATAATTCATCTTCTTCCCATAATTCGGCGCGGCGGGCAATTGAGCGATTCTGGTAATTTCATCGGCTGAAGCCGTTAGTGCCTTATCGTTTAATTCCGCAACCACTTTCGTTTTCCCGCCGCGAGCATAAACTGCCGCTTCCGTTTTTCCGTCAACCGAAGTTCGCAGGATAATAAGGCGTAACCGCGGATGTCCGGGAAAATAACGGGTTTCGGTCTTATTACCGAAACCGTCAATCAATGTTTCGACTTCCGATTTATCCTCCAAAATTCTTTTTGCCGGTTGAGTGGTTTCCTGCGTGGTCGGGATTTGTTTGCTTTCGTCGCGCAAATCGGAGTGGGTGATAATAACTTCGTTGCCTGAATCGCTTGAACTGCTTTCAATTACGACTTCTTCCGCATTTTTGCTTTCCACGCCGGAACAGGCGGAAAATGCCGCGGCACAGACGGCAAACAAAAGTATTTTAATGAGCTTGAGATTCATATTGAACTTTTAAAAAGGTATTTGAACGTAAGACTTCAAAAACGAGACATTGCCGATTAATCAAAACCGGCAACGTCTTTTGAAATGCATAATTTATTTTTCGGCAACGCCGAGAACAAAATTACTGACCGCGGTCATTCCGTTAGCGACACTGCTCGAGTTGTAAATGATTTCGGAAGTGCCGCCACCGGAAATATCATATTTCGGCGCGAGAAATCCTGCCGCCAGATTGTTTGGATTATACGGCGCAATGACCGTATTGCCCTGCAGAATACCGTTGCCGCCGCCTTTGCGGTCAAGTCCTGCCGCGCCGGTAACGATAATTAACCCGTTAAAATCAACTCCGCCGCGCAGAGTCAGTTTTCCCGTAACGATCAGTATTCCGCCGCCGCTGCCCGAAAAGCTGGCATCACCATCAACAAAAGTTATCCCCGTCGCGTTGGCGTTGTTTCCCCAATTGGAAGGTGCTTGTCCGCTCGGGAAATAACGACCTGAGGCTTTGGCGACCGTCTTCAGCGATTCAATCGTCATATTGAGATTAGTCGCCGATTCAAGCCAAAAAGGTATTTCGGCGGCAACGTTCGCGGGCGGTCCGAAAATATCCGCCTTCCGGCTTCGCCCGTCGAGCATATCAAAAACCGAAGTCAGATTGTCGTCATTATCCGTGCCGATTGAGGGAATAACAACGTTTGAATGAACATCGTCGCCCGAATAAGTAACGTTCTGCGATGATCCGGCATTAAACACAAAACCGTCTTTTTTGCCGATCAGCGTCAAGGTCGCCGGCGCGGATAATCCGTTAAAGAAATTTTTCTGGACGGTGGCTTCGAGAACTTTTTTCGCGCCGCGCGGTCCGTAGCCGGTAGCGCGAACGACTACCCGATACGGCTCGGCTTGCGTCAGGTTTGCAGAAATAGTTCCGTCTGAACCCCGGCTAATTTTCATCGGATTGCTGCCCAGAGTTATCCTACTGCCCATTAATTGATAAACCGGCGAATCGAAATCAAACTGAATCTGGGCTGACGTGGAATAGCTTCCGTATTTTATCCAACCGCGAATTTCCTTCGTCGCCGTATAAGGCGCAATCATCTTGACTGTAATCTTAAATCGGATGTCTTCCGTAATATTTATCGTTCCGTTACCCGATGTAACGGAAAATCTGCCGAAGTTACTATTTGCCGAACCGCTCGAAACATCCAAATTATTAACCGGATTTGTCGCCGGCGGATTGTAAGTAACGGTTGCCGTGTTTGGAGCAGTGCCGATTGTAATAGAATTTCTCCATTGAGACGGCGTAACACTACCATCGTAGAATACCCCGCCGGTTGTGGGAATTTGAAAGGAAATAATTTCCCCGGTATTATCCGGATCGGTAACTTCAACCGCGAAGGCATAACCCGATTTCGGCTGGTATCCTGAATTTAATGTAATTCGATCAGCCCTTGGCGCACCGCTTGGCGTGTAATTATAATTCATCCAACGCGAAAGCCGCGCGACCGGTGTTGTATCGCCGTCGGCATTTGAAGTTGAAAGTGTAACCGCTTTACGAAAATTTGTCTGATTAGCAGGATCGCGCAAAACATTAATTGCCGATTGAATTCCGCTTTCCGCCGCGTTATAGGCTTGCAATTCGGCGGTGGCATCGGTAACGTTTGCCGTGTTCATCGTAACCTCTAACAAAAGTCCGCCGACTGCCGCCAAAAGCAGCAGCGTTATCATTACGACCATAACCAGTGCCGCGCCTTTTTCGCCTTTCCGATTTTTTTCTTTCCGCATAATTTTGCTCTCTTTTTTAGACTCGCTAAAATGGTTCTTTAATACTGATTCAACATATAGGTCGAATTACGAAGCGTTACATCCGAAGTAAAAGTAACCGTTTGATTTCTGGGTTGTCCGACAACCTCTTCAAGTCTAACCGTAACAGTAATCCTGACGCGTCCCGTGTTATTTGTCGGAGTTGTTGAAGTGGTCGGAGTCGAACTGTTGCCGACATAGTCGAAATATGAAAAAGTTACGTTACTGATGCGATTAACGACAACCGATGTAGTCGGAGTATTATTCGGGTCGTAACGGACGATTGACTGCGTTGCCGAATCAAAAAAATATGTAACATCTTCGCCAATGCCGTCCGTCGTGTAATCCTCGTTTTCCAAGTTTGCCCGAAAATGAATTTTCTGTGCGCCCGAATCAGCCGTGACGATTCCGTTCGTCGTCAAACCATAACCGGAATTGCTGATTTCCCGCGAAATTGCGCTTAAAGCCGCGCGCGCCGAGGTTAAGGCATCCGTCTTGCGGCTTTCGCGGGTGCGCGTTCCTAAAGCTCCCGCAAAAAGAGTTGTCGCCAATCCCATCAAAATTAAAGTAATTGACATAGCGATGATCAGCTCAATCAGCGAAAAACCTTTATCGTGTTTGGTATTACTTTCCTTTTTCATCTTTAAAGTCCTTTTTAGTTGCCCCTGACGCGCCGCAAAACAACCGTCGCCGGAACGGATGTCTGCCAACCCGGAGTCGGTCTTTCCAAACTGACGGTTACGCTGATTTGCTTAAACTTTGTCGCCGAATTAATTTGCACGCCTGCCGTAAACGGATCGTCGTCAATTATTACATCAATGCGATAAGGATTATTATCCTGCCCGTTCACTATGTCCGGGGATTTTGTCCCGCCGGTTAAAGCCGAATCGGTTGCCGTCGGAACGAATTTCGCGCTTCGCAGTTGTTCGACCTTTTGCTGCAGAAGAGCTAACGCCTGCGCACGCGAAGTATTGCCGGAGTTGTAGCTAACGGCATATGTGAATGAAATAAAGACTCCGAGAACGGCGATTAGAAAAACCACCATTGCAATCGTAACTTCAACCAAAGAAAATCCGCCTTGAACGGATTTTTTCTTTTTGCAAGGCGCTGAAAATAGAAAGTGTTCAGACTTTTTTGCAGTGTTTCGATAATTTTTGAGATTCAAATTCATTTTTTATGCTGAAAATCTTAGCCGCCTATTTTATCGGTTTTCTTACTGGCATTTCTTATTTGGTCTAACCGTCATCGGTAATTTACAAGTGCATCCGGTTTGATCCGGTCTTTGACCGCTCGTGCAGTAAACAACATTCGGTGTCGGCGTTGGCGTTGCAGTCGGTGTCGGTGTTGCGGTTGGTGTCGGTGTCGGTGTCGAAGATGGAGTTGCAGTCGGTGTCGGTGTTGCGGTCGGTGTCGGCGTTGCGGTCGGTGTTACCGTTGCGGTCGGAACCGGATACGGTGTCGGCGTTCCGGTCGGAATCGGCAACGGAGCATCGTCCTCTCGAACGACTATCCAACTATTTATGCCTGTCTCGGCTCCGACAGTTGTAACGGTCGGATTTTCAAATGTCGGCAAGGTTTCGCCGCCACTGAGCATTGCCACAGTTCCGGTCGAAGAAAGCGAGATTATATTGGAATTAGCCACAGTTGCCGTTTCAAGCGTACAGTCGGCACCTTCACAAAAAGTAAAGACCGGCTCAATTGACTCACCGATTCCGTTAATTGTCGTGGTATTTCCGAAACGGTCGAATCTTATAGTTACCGGAAAAACAAGATTTGCGCCGAGAATTTTTATGTTGCCCCGGCTGGATAAACCGATGGTGCGCTCTTCCGAAGTTTCAAGTGCACCGTTTTGGTTTAAATCAAGCAAAACTTTATAAGCGGTCGCGCTCGTTATCGTAATTCGCGTCATATCCGTCAGATTCACTGCACGTCTTTTTACCGCATCAAATCTCGCACGTTCCAAATTTATCTTAAATTCACGGGCAAGAGTTTGCCTTTCCATACTAGTCTGGGCATTGGTCATTTTCGTAACCGCCATTGCCACAAGTATGCCGCCGACGGCTAAAACCAGTAACATTTCAATTAAAGATTTTCCACTTTGAGTGTTAAATTCATTTTTTTTCATTAACTTTCGGTCTCCCAAAGGCAGTCGTTTCAGGTTAAATGGTCGGTACTACGCCATCTAATGTTTTAGCAGATGTGTTTGAGTTTGTCAAAGATTTTTTAATAATGTTTAACATACTGGAAAAAAAGAAGTTAAATCGTTCATTTTGATTTAACAATCGGTCAAAATGAATGATATAACTTCTCTTTTCGCAGGCTGAATTTCTATTTAGACAATCGTTCCTGCAAATATTTCTTTAATTCAGAGATACTCACTCTTTCCTGCGCCCAAGTGTCGCGGTCGCGGACTGTGACGGCGTTATCTTCGAGCGATTCGTGGTCAACCGTGACGCAGAAAGGCGTGCCGATTTCGTCCTGTCGGGCATAGAGTTTGCCGATGCCGCCCGTATCGTCGTAAACGGTGCGCATCGCCGGCAGTAAATCCTTTTTAAGCTGTTTTGCCAGTGCGACGATTTCGGGTTTGTTTTTCGCTAAAGGCAAAACGGCGACTTTGATTGGCGCGAGTTCGGGTTTTAATTTCAAAATCACGCGGACTTCGCCTTTTTCGTTTGTTTTTTCGGTGTAAGCGTCCATCAAAACCGCCAATATAGTGCGGTTGACACCGGCGGCGGGTTCGATCACGTAAGGGTAAAAACGCTCGTTTGTCGCCGGATCGAAATACGATAGATCGTCGGTCGAATCGGAATTGAGACGTTTGCCTTCGCGGTCTTCGGGTTTCTTTGAATGTGTTCTGAGATCAAAATCCGTGCGGTTGGCTATTCCCATCAATTCGTCGAATTGTTTGTCCTCGTCATCGCGTTCGGGAAAATAGCGGTAAAGAATGTCAACTGTTCGCTGCGCGTAATGCGCGAGTTCTTCGGGCGATTGCTCATAAAGTTTGAGATTTTCGCGCGAAATTCCTAAACTGTCGAACCATTCGAGAAAACCGTCAATAAATTCCTGATGAATACGCGGCGCGTCTTCCGGTCGGCAGAAATATTCCATTTCCATCTGCTCGAATTCGCGCGTGCGAAAAATGAAATTTCCGGGCGTAACTTCGTTGCGGAAGGCTTTGCCGATCTGCGCGATGCCAAACGGCAATTTGCGGCGCGAAGTGTTCAAAACATTCCCGAAATTGATAAAAATCCCCTGCGCCGTTTCAGGTCTGAGATATGCCAACGCCGATTCGTCTTCGTCGCTTGAAACCGCGCCGACCGTCGTGCGGAACATTAAATTAAACTCACGCGGTTCGGTCAGATCGCATTCCTTGCCGCTTCCGGCGTGATGCGCATTATCCTTCGGACAATTCACGTCCTGCAGTTTATCAAGGCGGAATCTGCCTTTGCACGTTCGGCAATCAACCAAAGGGTCGCTGAACGTTGCTTCGTGACCGCTGTATTTCCAGACCAGACGGTTTTGGATGATCGAAGAATCCAAGCCTTCGATGTCGTCGCGTTCGTGAACCAGCCAACGCCACCAGCTTTGCTTGATGTTATTCGCCAATTCGACTCCGAGCGAGCCGTAATCCCAACTGCTTCCCAATCCGCCGTAAATTTCCGACGCGGGAAAAACAAAGCCCCGACGTTTTGCAAGGCTGACGATCGTTTCAATATTCGGTGCTGACATAAATTATTTGCGATTTGCAATTGTGTGTTAATCGGTAAAATCAAACTTTAGATTTTACAACGGACAAGCGGCAAGGACAACGGACAAAACAAAAAAGAAAGGGAAACTCCGTCGGAATTTCCCTTTCTCTTTAACTCTCTGCTCCCTTTCCGCTTATTGCGGCACAGGCAGCGGAGCGCCGGGGGGAACAAACCATATTTCGTAGCTCGTTTTCAGACGATTGCTGCTACCCTTGACGATTGATATTCGACGCGGGTCAACGCCGCGCGTTTTGACGAGATAATCCAGCGTACGTTTGCTGAGTTTATCGTAAGTATTGCTCGTCATACTGATTCTGTCGGTGCCTTGATAAATGATGATGTAAAGCTGCGCGTCGGGATTTCCCTGCAATTGCAGAACGCAGTTGTCGAAACGCGCTTTGTCGTCGTCAAAGGCTCTCGATTCGAAATTATCGCACTGATTTGCCGAAATTACGGGTTTTCTTTCGACTTCGGTCGGCACGGAATTTTTCTGGAAACAGGTCGCGCCGTAAACATCGTCGGTCACGTCGAGTTCGGCGGTAATGCGCTGTCCGCCCATGCCGTTCGTGTCAACCGTGATTGCCGACGTGCCGAGTCCGCTCGTGACGCGCACCGTGTCGGGCGAAACCGTCCAGCGGTAATTGAGCGGTGTCGTCGAGCCGGTAACGCTGTTAAACGCCGCAAAAGTAATCAAATCGCCTTCCAAAACTCTTTCGGGCGCACTGACCGAAACGTCATACGGGCAAGGTCGTTTGAGGGTTTCTTCGATGTATCGCAGACAGATGCAGTTTTTGCGGTCTTTGACGATTTCGACATCTTTGGTGTAAACCTTGCCGTTCGGAAATTCGATTTCGAGCTTGTGAATGCCCGGTTCGAGATAAAATTCCGCCGGCGTGTCCGTTCCGCTCATTCCTTTATAAACACCGTCAATCTTGACCGCGTAAGCGACAGGCGTGGTTTTGACGGTTAAAGTTCCCGTGTTCTTCGGTCGTTTGTTTTTATCATTACCGAATCCGAACGCCGAAGTCATTCCCAAAGTGAGCATCAGCCCGATAACAAACAAAAAATTGTAACTGATCTTTCGCATTTTTTTATCCTCTAAATTTTTGATAAAAGCGGCTTTTGTTCAAAGACCGCTTTCATCAAACAAATTCAAATCCTTATTCCTCGCTCTTTTCCTCGTTCTTTTTACCGAACTTGCGGCGCGCCGCCAGACCGATTCCCGCCAGTCCGGTTCCGAACAAAAGAATCGTCATCGGTTCCGGCACGGGTTCGGGCGGCGGTGTCGGTGTCGGTGTCATGGTCGGCGTCGGCGTTGTCGTCGGTGTTGGTGTCGGTGTTATGGTCGGTGTCGGCGTTGTCGTCGGTGTTGTCGTCGGTGTTGTCGTCGGTGTTGTCGTCGGTGTTGTCGTCGGCGTTGTCGGCGGCGTTGGTGTCGGCGTATTGTCCTTATCGCGTGTAATTAGAAAAACGATCGGAATCGCCGCCAAACCTAACAAAGCCCATTTCGGAAAACTGCGGGTTCTAATATCAGCATCAACACAATCGCAAACTTCGTCTTCGACAATATCGGTTTTGATTTCCGTAATCACGCGATCGTCCTGCTGCGGGGTTTTGGTTTTGGTTTCGTCGCCGTCGTCATCATTGCTGAATACGATTAAATCGTTTGCCAAACGTAAATGCGAAAACGAGCCGGTTTTCGCATTACCCGGTTTAACGTTAACGACCTGCACGACCTGATTGAATTTAACGGGCGCGGCATTTGCCGAAAAGTTTAATATCAAAACAGACATTAAACTGAATACCGCAAGAAAAAATCTGAATTTATGGTTTTTCATTAGTTTTTACCTAGCCGAATTTTTATTCGTGTAAGAAAACACAGCTTTACCGGTCTTTTTCAACGCGGAGATTTTATGAATTTTCAGAATGCTTGTGGCACAGACTATACCAAAAAATCAAATGAAATGCACCACACGTGGGGCAAATCGTCTTAATTTTTTCCTCTGAAATTTCTTTATCTCCAGCTGTTCAACTCAGAAAACGCCCAATCTCAAAACATTTCCACAATTTTTTAAGTTTTTTAAGTTTTTTTCGGAAAATCGGTTTAAAACGAAAAAAGGCAAAAGCCGAAGGTGAACTTTGAGAGATTGTTCACCTTCGGCTTTTGCCTTTTAACTTTTTACTTTCGGCTTACTGCGCTTGCGCTTTTTCTTGTTGGAGAACGGCTTTGCGCGAAAGTTTTATTTTGTTGCCTTCCTTGCCGATGCACTTGACCATCACCTGCTGACCTTCTTTCAGTTCGTCGCGCACGTCGCGGATTCTCCGTTCGGAAATTTCCGAAATATGGAGAAGCCCTTCAACACCCGGAAAGATTTCGACAAACGCGCCGAAGTCAACGATTCTCTGGACAGTTCCGAGATAGGTTTCACCGATTTCAGCTTCGGCAGTGAGTGCTCTGATGCGGTCAATCGCCGCCTGCGCCGCTTCGCCGTCGTGTGTTGCAATCGAGATCGTGCCGTCGTCGGCGATGTCAATCTTCGCGCCCGTCTCTTCTGTAATCGCACGAATTGTGACCCCGCCTTTGCCGATAACATCACGAATTTTGTCCGGGTGAATATTGATGGTGATAATGCGCGGCGCGTAGGGCGAAATATCCTCACGCGGTTCGGCAATCGCTTCCTTCATAATGTTGAGAATATGAAGCCGACCTTTGCGGGCTTGCTCTAATGCTTCCTGCAAAATCATCGCGTTGATGCCGCCGATTTTAATATCCATCTGCAAAGCCGTGATGCCTTCTTCGGTTCCGGTAACCTTGAAGTCCATATCGCCGTAATGGTCTTCTGCGCCCGCGATGTCCGAAAGAATCGCGTAGCGGTTGCCTTCCATCACCAAGCCCATCGCCACGCCCGCCACGGGACGTTTAATCGGCACGCCGGCATCCATCAAGGACAAACAGCCGCCGCAGACCGAAGCCATCGAACTCGAACCGTTTGACTCGGTAATATCGGAAACGATACGAATCGTGTAAGGAAATTCTGCTTCAGTCGGCAAAATTGATTCGATAGCGCGCCGCGCCAGATTTCCGTGTCCGATTTCGCGCCGCGACGAGCCGCCGACTCTGCCCGTTTCGCCGACCGAATACGGCGGGAAATTGTAATGCAGTAAAAAGCGTCGTTTGATGTCGCCTTTTTCCAGATCGTCCATAAACTGCTCGTCGTCCTTCGTGCCGAGCGTCGTCGTGACAATCGCCTGCGTTTCGCCGCGGGTGAAAAGCGATGAACCGTGTACACGCGGAAGCCAGCCGACTTCGCACGTAATCGGGCGAATTTCCGAGAATTTGCGCCCGTCGGGACGGCGGCGATTGCCCAAAATATCTTCGCGGAAGATTTTTTCCTTCAAATACGAGAAAACTTTGCCCGCCTTCTGGCGTTTTTCCGGTTCTTCTTCGGGATAGCTTTCGACGACTTCTTTTTTCAAAGCATCGAGTCCGGCATATGTGCTTATTTTGTCTCTGCCCGTTGAATCGAGTGCTTCACGCAATTTATCGGTGTAATTTTTTTCGATTTCAGCAACCAGCGTTTCATCAAGCGGTGCCGCAACAAATTCGCGTTTCGTGATTTCGAGCGCTTTGAAAAGCTCTTTCTGCCACAAACAAAGTCGTTTGATTTCCTTGTGCGCGAGCATCAGTGCCTCGACCATAATCTTTTCCGAAACTTCCTTCGCTTCGGATTCGACCATCACGATGGCTTCTTCCGTTCCCGCGACAACCAAATTCAACGATGAATCGCGGCGTT
This sequence comes from Pyrinomonadaceae bacterium, assembly GCA_022843305.1. Classification (GTDB taxonomy): domain Bacteria; phylum Acidobacteriota; class Blastocatellia; order Pyrinomonadales; family Pyrinomonadaceae; genus JAFDVJ01. The sequence goes on from JALHNX010000003.1 coordinate 65,806, forward strand.
CGTCATAGCTCGGATTGATGATATATTTTTCGTCAACCAAACCGATGCGAACTCCGGCAATCGGAGTTTCAAACGGAATGTCCGAAAGATACATCGCGCACGATGCGCCGGTAATTGCGAAAACATCCGGATCGTTTTCGGTATCGGCGGAAATGACGGTGCAGATGATCTGCGTTTCAAAACGGTAGCCGTCCGGAAAAAGCGGGCGCACCGGACGGTCAATTAAGCGGCAGGTTAAAGTTTCCTTTTCGCTCGGACGACCTTCACGGCGAAAATAATTCCCCGGAATTCGTCCGGCGGAATAAGTTGATTCACGGTATTCGACCGTCAGCGGAAAGAAATCGAGTCCTTCCCTGGCATTGTGCGCACTGACGGCGGTGACTAAGATCATTGTGTCGCCGTATTGGATAATAACCGCTCCGTCAGCTTGTTTGGCGACTTTCCCTGTTTCAACCGTTAATTCCCCGTTGCCGAGTTTGATTGATTCTTTTAAGTATTTTCTATTTATCATCTTGTGATTTCCTCTTAAACAAAAAGCGGCAGAAAAGCTCGCCGTGATGCTTTTTCCGCCGCTTTTGAATTATTCAACGACTGTTCTCTTTTATTAAAAGCTAATTCGCTGTCACGTTCAGCAAACCTTTAATAAATTCTTCGAGAGAACCTGTTCTGACAATGACTCGAAGCCGTCAATTCCAGTTGATAGTTGATAACTGATAGTGAATAGTTTTTATATTTTACTTTTCACTATCAACTTTCCACTATCAACTTTTCACTATCTTCTCAGTTTTAATTTCTCAATAATCGTGTGATATTCGTTAATATCTTTTCGTTTGAGATAATCAAGCAATTTTCTTCTGCGCGAGACCATTTTTAATAAACCTCTGCGAGAATGATTATCTTTTTTGTGAATTTTAAAGTGTTCGGTCAATTCATTAATACGCTGTGTCAAAAGCGCGATCTGCACCTGTGACGAACCCGTATCCGATGTGTGTATTTTATAATCGCCAACGATTTTTTCTTTTAGTTCAGTAGCTGTTGCCATAAATATTATTTACTAAAAATAGCCTCTCCTTTTGCTCGCAGTAACTCCGTTAATCAAAAACGGTAACCACGAAAATTTTTATTTATCTTTTAAGTTGTTAGGTTAAAGACCTATTCAAATTAACACAATTAACCCGAAACAAGCAACGTTCGGCTAGTGTTTGAATTCTTCCATAAACTTTGTCGAAAAATCTCCCTTCTGAAATTTTTCGTCATTCATAATCTTTAGATGAAGCGGGATTGTCGTTTTAATGCCTTCGACGACCATTGCTTCGAGCGCACGGCGCATCCGCGCAATCGCCGATTCCCGCGTGCGGGCGTGAACGATGAGCTTGGCAATCATCGAATCGTAAAAAGGCGGCACGACATAGCCCGGATAAACCGCCGTGTCAACGCGCACGCCGGGACCGCCGGGCAGATTCAAAGCCGTGATTTTCCCCGGTGAAGGCGTAAACTTTTCAGGGTCTTCGGCATTGATGCGGCATTCGATTGAATGACCGAAAAGCTGTAAATCATCTTGCCCGAAGCCGAGTTCTTCGCCCATCGCAACCCGAATCTGGTTGCGGACAATATCCACGAGCGTGACCATTTCCGTTACCGGATGTTCGACCTGCACACGCGTGTTCATTTCCATAAAATAGAAAGAACCGTCTTCGTCCAATAAAAATTCAAAAGTTCCCGCGTTCGTATAGCCGATTTCCCGACACGCTTTGACCGCCACCGCGCCCATTCGTTCGCGCTGTTCGGGCGTGATAACGGGCGAGGGTGCTTCTTCCAATAATTTCTGATGCCGCCGCTGAATCGAACATTCGCGCTCGAAAAGATGAATGCAGTTTCCGTGTTCATCCGCCAAAACCTGAATTTCGATATGGCGCGGGCGTTCGATGTATCGTTCGATATAAACCGAACCGTTTTTGAAAGCCGCGAGTGCTTCCGTCTGCGCGAGTTCGAGATTCGTCGCCAGATCTTCTTCTTTGCGGACGATCCGCATTCCGCGTCCGCCGCCGCCCGCCGCCGCTTTGATGATGACGGGAAAACCGATTTCTTTCGCTAATCTTATCGCTTCGTCAGCGTTTTCAATCGGCTCGGGCGAACCGGGCAAGATCGGTACTCCGGCGGCTTTCATCGTCCGCCGCGCTTCGACCTTATCGCCCATCATGCCGATGACTTCCGGTCGCGGTCCGATGAATTTGATGTTGCAGTCTTCGCAGATCTTCGCAAAAGTTTCCGATTCCGCCAGAAAACCGTAGCCCGGATGAATCGCGTCAACGTTCGTGATCTCCGCTGCGCTGATGATCGCCGGAATGTTCAGATAGCTTTGCGCCGACGGCGGCGCGCCGATGCAGACGGCTTCGTCGGCAAAACGCACGTGCAGCGCCTCGCGGTCGGCTTCCGAATGCACGGCGACCGTCTTGATGCCCATTTCTTTACACGTCCAGATAATCCGGCAGGCGATCTCGCCACGATTGGCGATTAAAATTTTGCGAATTTCGCGTTTTTTCATTCTTAGAAAGTTAGCTGTAAGCGGTAAGCAGTAAGCAGAACAAATCCTTTTCGGACAAATCTGCTTACTGCTCACCGCTCACTGCTTACTGCTTACTTTTTGATTCCGAAAAGCGGTTGACCGTATTCGACCGGCTGACCGTTTTCGACGTAAATTTTGACGACTTCGCCCGAAGTTTCCGCCTGAATCTCGTTCATCAGTTTCATCGCTTCGACGATGCAGACGACCGTGCTGTCGGAAACCTTGTCGCCTTCCTGAACATAGGGCGGTTTATCCGGCGACGGCGAACGATAGAACGTTCCGACAATCGGCGAAGTTATTTTGAACAAATCCGCGTCCGAATCAACCACAGTTTCCGCCGAAATATTTTCCGTTGCCGCCGACGTTTGCGGCGAAGCGGAAACGGGCGCGGAAGCGGCAATCGGTTGAACTGCCTGAACAAATTGCGCCGGCGCGGTTTTACTCAAACGAATGCGGATATTTTCGTTTTCAAACTCGAAATCGGTAAATCCGTGTTCGTTGACGAGTTCGGCAAGTTCGCGCAGTTCCTGCATATTGAGCGAAGCCTTTGGCGTATCGCTCGATTTTTTTGAACTTGTGCGCCCGATTTTACGACCGCTTGTTTCCGCTTTAGCTTTGGCTGAAGCCGCTTGTTCACTCATTGAAGCTTTACTCCTTATTATTTTTTCGCCGCCAGTTCTTTCGGGTTATCAACCAATTCGATAACCGCCATTTCAGCGTTATCGCCTTTTCGGCGACCGAGTTTAATAATACGAGTATAACCGCCCTTGCGGTCTTTGTAACGTGTGCCGAGTTCACCAAAAAGTCTTTGGACGGCTTTCACGCCCGCCGTGCGTTCGATCTTCTCCTTCGGTTCGCCTTTTTTACCGCGAAAACGGCTTTGTTCGAGTTTGAACGTCGAGTTTCCGGCGTGGAAAAACCGCGCCGCCTGACGGCGCAGATGAACGCCCTGCGCGGTCGCTTCGTCGCCGGTCAAAACCTGCGCTTTACACGCCAATGTGATAACTTTTTCGACAAACGGGCGCAATTCTTTGGCTTTCGGAACGGTCGTCACAATATGTCCCGATTCCGAATTAATTAATGAAGTCGCCAAATTTCTGAGCAAAGAAATGCGATGCTCCGTTGTTCTGCCCAATTTACGATGTGCTTTTAAATGTCTCATATCAGTAGTGAGTCGAGAGTCGAGAGTCGAGAGT
>JALHNX010000004.1 GCA_022843305.1 Pyrinomonadaceae bacterium
CGTCCGCTTCACCAACGACTGAAAAACAGGAATTTTCCTGAATGACATCTTTTAAACCGCGCCGAAAAATCGGGTGGTCGTCGGCGATTAGAATTTTGACAGGTGTGTTCATAATCAAAAAAAACGACTGGAGCGGGAGGCATCAAATCTTTACCAAAAAAGTAACGCTTGTGCCTTCATCTTTGACCGAGTTCACTTCAATCTTTCCGCCCAGAATTCTTGCTCTTTCAGTCATTCCGGTTAAGCCGAAACCGCTGTGTTTTGATGAAGGCGAATTCTGCTCGAAGCCTTTGCCGTTATCCCAGACCAGCAGCCGCAGTTCATCGCCGGCGCGCCGGACGGAAACGCCCGCTTCCGATGCGCCGGAGTGTTTCAAAATATTGTTGGCGGCTTCCTGCACGATGCGGTAAAAATTGATTTCCGCTTCGCGCGGAAAAAAGTTTTCAAGCCCGTCAATCTGCGCCGTAAAGTTAATGCCGGACGAATCGAAAACCCGTTCGAGCATCGCTTCGACCGCTTTCGTCAAACCGAGCCGGTCAAGCTGATAGGGACGCAGGTTGTAGGCGATTTCGCGCACTTCGTCAATCGCGGCAGAAACGGTTTCCGAAATTTCGCTAAATTGTTTTTCCGTCTTTTGATCGGACGGATTTTTCAGCCCGATGTGCGCCCAGTTTTTGATAACGAGCAAATCCTGTCCCAGGGAATCGTGCAGTTCGGCGGCGATGCGCTGGCGTTCCCGTTCCTGCGATTCGAGGAGCTTGCGGGAAAATTCTTCCTGCGCGGCGCGTTTTGCTTCGAGATTTTTGATGCGGCGATTAAAGGCGAAAAAGAGCAGCCCGCCAAACAGCAAAACTGACAAACCGATAAACCGGAATGTGCGGTAAAATGGGGGTTTGACCCTGATTTTAAGGTTTGCACCCGTCTCGTTCCAAACGCCGTCCGCATTTGCCGCCGAAACTCTGAAAACGTATTCGCCCGGCGGCAGATGCGTAAAAAAAGCCGTCCGGCGCGTTCCCGTTTCAACCCAATCCGCGTCCAAACCGTCGAGCTTGTATTTGAATCTGATCTGCTCGGGTTTATCAAAGCTTAAGCCCGCGTAATTTATTTCGAGCGAATTATGTTCGGGCGTGATTTCGATGTCGCCGCACGGTACGTCGGCGCGATCGCGAAGGCAATTTTCGATGACGACTTTCGGCGATTGATCATTGACGGGCAAAAGACGCGGATTGATGATCGCTACGCCTTTTTGCGTCGGAAACCAGAGCGTGCCGTCGCGTTTCGATTTGAAACCTGCGGGCGACACGCCGCCGTTGCATTCCGCGTCGAGCATTCCGTCTTTCACGCCGTAAGCGACGCTCGTCACTGATTGAATCTTCCCGTCGGCGAAATGATTTAATTCCTGACGGCTGACGCGGTAAACTCCGCGGTTCGACGAAATCCAGAACCGCCCGAAATCGTCTTCGAGAATCTGAAACGCGCCGTTGTCGTGCAAGCCGTTGGCAGCCCGAATCGCCGCAAAACGCCCGTCTTTCAATCGCGTGATGCCATTGTCAAAGCTGCCGAACCAGAGCGTGCCGTCTGCGTCTTGCGTTATCGAACGAACGTGATTTCCCGAAAGACCGTCGGCTTCGGTGAAAATTGTAAACGCGCCGTTTTCGTATTTCGCCAGCCCGTTTGAAGTTCCGATCCAAAGCGTTCCATGGCGGTCAAAATGCAGATTATAAATTCCGCCCGGCAAGCCGTCGGCTTTTGTGAAAATGCGGGTTTCGCCGTCCGATACCCGCCGCAGCTCGCCGTCTTCCGTGCCGAGCCAGATTGCGCCCGCGCGATCCTCGGTGATTGCGCGGTAAACTTTTCCCGTGTCGGCGATTTTCTTGAATTTTCCGTTTTCGATGACACCGAAATAATTATGCGAGCCAACCCAAATCGCGCCGTCGCGGTCTTCAAAAAGCGCGGTGAACAAACTTCCGCTTGTCGGAATTTCACTAAAAGTTTCGTTTTCGTATTTGGTTAGACCCGCTTTGGAAAGCCACGCACCGATCAGGATCGCACCGTCACGCGTTTCCAAAAGCGGGTAAATATTGTCGCCCGTCAACCCGTTAGCGGTCGAGAAAGTATTGATGATTTGAGGGCTGAACCGCGCCAGACCGTTTTCCGTGCCAGCCCAGATTCCGCCCTCGCCATCTTCGGCAAAGTCGTGAAAACCGTTGCCCGGCAAGCCGTTTTTTTCTTTCGTCAAAAGTCGGAACTCGCCGCCGCTGTAAATTGCCAGCCCGCCGCTTCGCCCGCCGAACCAAAGATTGCCTTTGGAATCTTCAAAAATGCTGACGGTGTAGCCGCCGGGTTGTCCGGGTTTGTTAAATTTGCCGGGTATTTCGTCTTTGGTCGTGAAAACGTCCGTTTTACCGTCCCGAAAACGCAGCAGATGAAACGCGCCCGCGCCCGCCAGCCAGAGATTTCCCGCGCGGTCACAAAAAGGATGGTGAAAATTGAGCTGCGAAAGTTCATTCGGAATCTGAAAAACTTCTTCCCGCTCTTTCGTGAAGCGGCGTATTTTATCGCCTTGCCTAATCCAGACCGCGCCCGTGTTGTCGAGCAGCGGAATGTTTTTTTCGTCAACGGGCAACCGGACAAAATCTTCCGCGACGAAACTTTCGCCCTCAAAACGCGCTGCGCCTTTGGCGGTGGCAACGCGCAGTAAATTTTCGGATTCAATGAAAACAAGCTGCGTGATTTGTTCGTCCGGCAAACCGTCTGCGGTCGTATAATTTTTGAAAAAGCCGGCTTTATAGCGAATCAGCCCGCGATTCCCGCCGCTCATCCAAAGGCTTCCGTCAGACGTTTCAACCAGAAGGTCGAGCCGGTTGGTCGGCAAATTTTTTGTGTTGGCAGTATTGAAAACCGTAAAGCGCACGCCGTCAAATCGCGCTAAACCGTCGTCGGTTGCCGCCCAAATGTAGCCGTCACGCGTCTGCGTCACCGATTTGACGATCTTATACGGTAAGCCCTGCTCGGTCGTCCAATTTTCGATATGGTATTGCGCCGAAGTGAGAACTGAAAAAAGTAAAATCAAGCAGACGCTTGCGAACAAACGAAACAGGCTGGATAAAATTTTCCGGCACGAAATCATTTAGGGTTAATGCCTCTTATAACAGTGCAATATAAGTGAATTTTGGTGTAAAGACAAGAAAAGTTCTGATGTTTGCACCTGCTTGATGTCTAAAATCGTCTTTTCATTTTTCTTCCCCTGCTTTTTATTCTTTATCTTCTTAAATATTTCGTTAAAAAACGTCTTATGTTCGGTTAAACATAGACCGAAAACTAAAAGGGGCATCATTGCCACAGAATTTTTTGTTTTTGATATAGTTAAAAAAATATGCAGCCGCTGGCAAATCAGATTCGTCCGCAAAATCTGGCGGAATACGTCGGGCAGAAACATCTCGTCGGCGAAGGGAAACCGCTGCGGCTCGCCATCGAGCAGGGTCATATTTTTTCGTTCATCCTGTGGGGCACGCCCGGAACCGGCAAAACGACGCTCGCACGGATTTACGCGAATGCGATAAACGCCGAGATTTTCGAGCTTTCGGCAGTTTCCGCCGGCAAGGAGGACATCCGCAAGATCATCGCCAAACCGCGCGAAACGGGTCGCCCGAAGGTTTTGTTTCTGGACGAAATTCACCGCTTCAATAAAGCACAGCAGGATTTTTTGCTGCCGTTCGTCGAGTCGGGCGAACTCGTCCTGATCGGCGCGACGACCGAGAATCCGAGTTTCGAAGTGATTCCGGCACTTTTATCGCGTCTGCGCGTTTTCGTGCTGGAAGAATTGACCGAAGCGGATATGTCGGAAATTATTGACCGCACGGATTTTAAATTGGACAAAGAAGCGAAAGATTGGCTGACCCGGATGGCGAACGGCGACGCGCGGCAGGCGATTACAATGCTCGAAAACACCGGAAGGCTTTATGACGAAATAAACATCGAAACCTTAAAAGAAACTCTGCAGTCGAAATTTCTGCGCTACGACAAACAGGGCGAAGAGCATTATAACGTCATCAGCGCTTTCATCAAATCAATGCGCGCCTCGCAGGCGGACGCGGCAATTTATTATCTGGCGCGGATGATCGAAGCGGGCGAAGACCCGAAATTCATCGCGCGGCGGATGGTGATTTTCGCGTCGGAAGACATCGGGCTGGCAGTTCCGACGGCTTTGGTCGTGGCAAACGCCGTTTTTCGCGCGGTCGAGACGGTCGGTTTGCCGGAAGCCGGAATAAACCTCGCGCATGGCGTCGCGTATTTGTCGAACTGCGCGAAAGATAGAAGCGCGTATGACGCTTATAAAACCGCGCTCGACGATGCACGAAAACACGGCAATCTGCCCGTGCCGCTGAATTTGCGAAACGCGCCGACCAAACTAATGAAAAATCTCGGTTACGGCGAAGGCTACGAAAAATATTCGGCGGAAGATTATCTGCCGAAAAAGCTGAAAGGCAAAAAATATCTGAAACCGAAAAAGTAATTTGAATATTCAAAGGTAATTACCAAATATTTTAGATTTCGAACGTAATTTTAAAACTGAACGGCAAAGGAAAATTGTGAAATTAAAAATAAAACAAACAATCGCGCTCGCGCTCGTTCTTATTTTGAGCGGCGGCGTTTTTGCGCAGACGAATATGACGGAAAACAAACGCCCGCGCGTCCGCGAAGCGGGATTAAAAATCGGAATTTTGCCGATAGGCGCGTTAAATTCGATCACCGATGTCGCAGGCGTTAAAGTCGGACATACGACGCTCATTCGCGGCGAGACGATTCGCACGGGCGTGACGGCAATTGTGCCGCACGGCGGAAATCTTTTTCAGGAAAAAGTTCCGGGCGCGATTTTTGTCGGCAACGGATTCGGAAAATTGGCGGGTTCGACGCAGGTCAATGAACTCGGCGAAATCGAAACGCCGATTCTTTTAACTTCGACTTTAAGCGTTCCGCGCACCGCCGATTTTTTGCTTGATTTTATGCTCGGCTTAACGGGCAATGAAAACGTGCAGTCAATCAATCCGCTCGTCGCGGAAACGAACGACGGTTTTCTGAACGACATTCGCGGGCGGCATATCACGCAAGCAGACGTTTTCGCAGCACTCAAAAATGCGCAGAATCAAACGGTCGAAGAAGGCGCGATCGGTGCGGGAACGGGAACAATCGCTTTCGGCTGGAAAGGCGGCATCGGAACTTCGTCGCGCAAAATTCCCGCCGCGCTCGGCGGTTACACGGTCGGCGTTCTCGTCCAGACGAATTTCGGCGGCGTGCTTTCAATTGACGGCGCGCCGGTCGGCATCGAACTCGGAAAATATTATTTAAAAGACGCGATTGAACGGGAAAATAAAACGACTTCAAAAAACAAAAACGATTTAAATGACACGGCGGACGGCTCGATCATCATCGTCATTGCGACGGATGCGCCGATTGACGCGCGGCAATTGAAAAGAATGGCGGCACGTTCGATGAGCGGTCTGGCGCGGACGGGTTCGGCAATGACCAACGGCAGCGGCGATTACGCAATCGCTTTCTCGACCGCGCCCGATGTTCGTGTCAGAATGGGCGAAAATCTGCGCAACGTCAAACTTTTGTCGAACGATGCGATGTCGCCGCTTTTTCTCGCCGTTATCGAAGCGACCGAAGAAGCGATTTACAATTCAATGTTTCGCGCAACGACAATAAAAGGCAAAGAAAACCGCACGGTCGAGGCTTTGCCGATTGACGAAACGCTGAAAATTCTTCGCCGGTATAACAAGATCAGATAAAGATTCAAGATTCAAGATTTAGAGCAATTTAAGATCAGTTTATGGCAAAAAGTACAACAAACCTCAGTTTGTTGCCCGCGCTGCAGATGGCGATCACTCAGCAACAAACTGAAGTTTGTTGTACATCCTTTTAAAATCCGCTCTAAGATTCAAGATTCAAGAACAAACTTGAATCTTGAATCTTTTTGTCGAATTTTTTGTCACAAATTTTTGCGCGTTGGTGTTCTCCTTATGTCTGCAGTTAAAAACACATTTTTCAAGGAGAGCTTTTATGTCAAAAATTTCAAAAACTTTATTCCGTTCATTTTTAGCTTTAATAATTATCGTCATCGGAAACTATGTCATCGTCGCGCAAAACACTCTGACCGGCGAATGCCGTGCCGATGTGAGAGCCGAGAAAGCCGATAAAACCGACAAAATTCAACTGTCGTTTTCGCGCAGCAGCGAAAAAGGCGGTCGCAATAATATGAGTTCGGGGTTTGCCTATTCCGATCTGAAAGGCTTGACCCGCGAACAGGCTTTGGCGGGCGGTCAGATTCGTTTCAGTCTCGAACGCGAAGCCGGCACAATCGTCTGTGATGCGAATTTTGTCAATGGTAAAGGCACGGGAACTTTTATTTTTACCGCGAACCGGAGCTTTGTTGACGCGATGAAGTCGCGCGGTTTCGATTTTGAAAAATCCGATTCGAAATACGGCGATGAAGACAACGTGGTAAACCGCCTGTTCGCCGCGACGACTTTAAATGTCACGACCGCTTTAGCGGACGATCTGCTGTCGGCGAACTTCGGCAAACTGGACACGGGCGATCTTTTCAAAGCCGCGATCTTTAAGGTTGACGGCAAATTCGCGCGTGAAATGAAAGAAACCGGCTTTAAAAATCTGACGTTTGAAGATTTGGTCAAAGCGCGGATTTTCAAGATTGATGCCGAATACGTCCGCAGCGTTGCGGCGATGGGCTTCGCGGACGAACCGTTCGAAACGCTCGTCAAGATGCGCATTTTCAAGATCACGCCCGAATTCATCTCGGAAGTCCGCAACGAAGGCTTTTCAAATCTCGAGATCGAACAGCTCGTGAAAATGAAAATCTTCAAAATTGACGGCGAATTCATCCGTCAGGCACGCAGCGAAGGCGTTCCGATGGATGTCGAAAAACTCGTCCAAAAACGCATCGGCGTTTATCGCGTGAAAAAAGAAGTTTATTAAAAGAATAAGTCAGAACCGCCTGCGGTAGCGGGCGGGTAGCAAATCCCCCGCGAATGATAAATTTTGCGCCGCTCGATTATTTATTAGACAGGTGTTGTTATTTTGGAATGATAATTTATAGTTGAAAACGCAGGAATTTATAATCGCTGAAAAGGAGAAAGAAAAATCTTTCTCCTTTTTGCTGGGGTCAGAACCGCCTGCGGTAGCGGGCGGGTAAATCTTTCTCAGTCAAAATCAGGCAATTCATGACCTTGCCCGTTAAATACATAATCAATCGCCAATCCGACGCTGTGTTCATTCCACAAACGCCGCTTACTTCCTTTATCTGCCCAAGGACTGTTCGTTTTGTTCCAACACCCGTCTTCGCGCATTTGTCTGGTCGCGTTTGCCTTAAAAGCATTAAGCGTCGAATCGGGCGATTTTGTGCCGATTTTAACGCCCGTGTGAACGTGATTAGTCCGCACATTAATTGCTTCTAAAATCCATCGGCGTTTCTCACAGGTTTCCCGAATTGCTTTCTCAACCGAGATTCGTTGCTCGGCTTTCAGCAAAACGGGTTCACCTTTGAGAGTATTTACATTGTGACGCTGCCATTTTTTATCGGGTGCGATAAACGGGGATTTATAAACATTTCGAAAACGGTCGATCGAACCGCGTTCGTCGCCGTGAAGCCACGTTCCGTAAGTGCGAAAGGTGATCAAGTAAGCTATTGGAATATCTGTATCGTTCCACATATCGAAAAATTTACCCGCCCGCTACCGCAGGCGGTTCTGACCCGCGTTATTCAAACTGCTTCTTGAAATCCTCAAATTCTTGTTTAAACAAACTCAATTCATTTTTCAAACTTTCCAATTCCTGTTCGAGCCGTTCGACGCGCTCGTCGTTTGCCGAACTTCTCGAAACGCTTCTTTCGGGCGGCGTGTAAGATGTCACTTCGCCGCACAGAAGATGCGCGTAACGCGATTCTTTTTGTCCGGGCGCGCGTTCGAGCCGTGTAATTAACGGCTCTTCGCGCTTCATCAAATTTTCGAGCGTTTCGTTGACATCATTTAAATCGCGAAAATCATAAAGCCTGCCGGTGCGCTCTTTTATTTCGCCGATGGTTTGCGGTCCGCGCAGCATCAGGACACACATCACGGCGGTTTCCGACGGTTCGAGTTCGTAAACCTGCGGCAGAATATGTTTGTATTTCGGGACACGCGAAGTGCTTCCGTAGAAAACATAGACGATATTTTTGTCGCGCAAATCTTCCAAGGAGCGCGAAACGGTCGCTTCGTCGAAACTGACAACGGGTTCGCGGTTCGTTTTCTGGTTGCAGGCGGCAATCAGCGCATTCATCGTCAAAGGATAATATTCGGGCGTGGTCAGTTGTTTTTCGACCAGCGCACCGACGATTCGGGCTTCGGTTTCGGTTAATTTTCCGCTCATATTTTCGTTTGATAGAATATAGCAAAATTTGCGAAAACGCGAAACGAATCTGAAATCTGAAATCTGAAATCTGAAATCTGAAATCGTTTGATACAATTTAAAACGTGAATATTTTAGTGGCGCGCAGTTCGGCGGAAATCGAAACGGCTTATGAAAAACTTGTCAATTCAGCAATTTTAGGCTGCGACACGGAAACTTCTTCGCTCTCGGCACGAAACGGCAAAATCTTTTCGATTCAATTTTCCGACGGCGATTTCAATGTTTTGATTCCGCTTTCGGAACGTGTCAGTTTAGGCAAACTCGAAGAAATTTTAGCTAATCCGCAGATCACAAAAGTCTTTCACAACGCGAAATTCGATCTCGAATTTTTGCGCGAAAGCGGTTTTCAGACGAACAATATATTTTGCACGATGATTGCCGAAAAGGTTTTAACAAAAGGCGCGGGACAATCCGCGAGCCTCGCCGAAACGCTCTACCGCTATTTCGCCGTTGATCTCGACAAATCGCAACGCGCCAAATTTAACCGCCATTGGAACGGCATCTGGACTGACGAACTGGTTAATTATGCCCTGAGCGACGTTGTTTACCTGCCGCGTTTGATGCGCGAACAAAACCTCTGGCTCGAAAGACTCGGCTTGACGGAAGATTTCTTGCGGCAGATAGCAAAAATAATCTAAACAAAATACGGTGCAAATTTTGCCTTTTTACTTTTACCTTTTGCCTTGCTATATTCCTTTTTCGCGCCAAAATTGGCGAACGCGCAAGGTTTGCGCACCACTTTTTTCAAACGCTTTGCCGACGGCGTGGGCAGTCGGCAAATTAAACCAAACGCTAACAGGCGCGTCATTTTCCCAACCGATTTTCAAATCAAGCAAACCGCCGAAAGCCGAAGACACTAAGTTTCAAGTCAAATGAGTTAGTTTTTTGTCCAAATCTCCAGTCTTAGACGAATATATTCACTTCCTTGTTCCGACCTTAATCGAATATATTGCGCTTCTCCCCAACGCTCTGAATTTCTTAGATACCTTTGACTGAACATCGCAGATGCTTCGTCTAATGATAGATTTTCTATTCGAGGTTTAATCCAACCGATACAACCTTCAAAACTTCTTTTATAGCTTAACTCACCTACAAAAATTTGTTCTTCCAATTCTCTCAATCTTTCTTCACGAAGTTGCTTAAAACCATCATCTTCATTTACAAGCTGAAGAAATAGTATTTTTGTATTGAACGTAGGATTTTCAGCAAATGAAGCTACTATCACTTCGTTATGTCCAAATGATATTCTTGCGGGATTGGGATAGGATTTAGTGCATTCCGCTAATATTTCAGCAGGCGTGTCACCTGTCATTCTCAAAGTATCAGACCACTGCCATTTTATTTTGTCATCTGCATAAAGAGCAACCGATGCGTTATTCAATCCGATTTGATAGGATAGACTGGCAACTCTTAAGGCGATTGTTGATTGAGAAACTTTCGCTTTTTTTGCAAAAGTTTGAAGAACCTTTGATGTAACAGGAATTTCCTTTATTGTTTCCAAAACTTTTGATTCAGGAAGCAATAATTCGGCGGCAAATTTATCAATAATTTGTTCTTCTTTGCTTTTTCCACCGAATGGATTTACAAATTCGCCAACTACCGATGTTACACCGTAAATCAAATGACCAAGTTCATGAGCAAGTGTGAAACGCTTACGGACATCCGACACTTCGCTATTAATTCTGATAATTGCGCGGTCATCGAACTGAAGACACCAACCATCACAATTTAATGGACTGAATCTAACTTCGATCTCAAGATATTCAATTAATTTTTCAGGTGCGTTCGGAAAATGCTCTTCAGCAAAAGCAAGAGCATCTTCAACTGATATTTTATTCATTACGCAGAGGAGTTACGCCGAGAACATCATACATATCTTCAAGCAAGGCTTTTTTAGTTGGTTCATCAAGCCCCTCTAAACTATTATTTCTAAATTTAACTAATTCCGGATGTAGAGCCATTAAGCGAGAAATTTTCCTGTCAATTTCGCTTGTCGATGCAAAATCTTTCGGTTCAGTCACATCTTCTTTAATATGTTTTGAAGATAATCTACTACCGCCGATAACTCCGTCAAAAATATCCTTATTTTCCATCATGGTAAATCTCCTTCTTTTCTTAACCATGCTAAAGCGGCTGATTCTGGTAATTCGTAATCCACTAAATCATTTGTCGGTTGGGTTAAATCCGTGCGAACAAAACCTTTATTATTATAAAATTCAACAGTGCCGGGAGTCGGCAATGATTCTAATGAAACTCGTCCGCCCAGTCCTGCATTATAACTTTCTATTACCGCCCAATATAATAGCACAGTTCCAATACCTTTATAAAAAGGCTGATTAGCCAACCATTTCCGATTATGAGGAGCGGAAGATACGCGCTCAACATAAACGCTCCCTTTGCCCGGCTGCAGCTTGGATTTTGCATTAAAGTGATAAATCATCGCACCTTCTAAATAATCTTCTTGAGATAAAATCGCAACGCATTCATGCAGAATTTGATTTCCGTAAATTTTAACTAAATACTCCCAGTTCCAATGCGAATCACCTTCATCATCAATGTCTTGAGAATCAATATACGGAAGATTCCACCAAGTTTTATCAATTCTTTTGCGCGCATCATCAGAATTAAGTCTGACAATTTTAGCTGCAACTGTTTGATTATCATTTGCGCGTAAAATTTGTATTTCTTTTATAATTTCCACTGATTTTTTACGTCGAAATAATGTTAAAAATTTTGAAATAAAATTTCTCAAAAATTTCATCATAAATCAAATGCTTTTTATGCAAAAGCATTTTCCCGATGCCAGCGAATCATTGTCAGCGACGGGCGAAATGGTTTTTCTTTTGGTAAATAAATTTCCTTTGTTTGCAAACTGCGAATCAGAAACGCTTCGTTTCCGCTTTCCTCAAAATTATCGGAAACAATTATTTTGTAATTATCATCAATCGAAAATAAACCTTTATCAAATGACCAATGATGAAGCGGACAAAGCGAAAGTCCGTTGCCGATGCTGTCGTCGTAGCTTTGCGCGAACGGGAAAATATGCGCGGCTTCGACGGCGGTTTCTCCGTCCAGAGTTATAATTCGCAAACGGCAAGCGGCGCAAGTGTAATTGTAAAGTCTGATAATTGCGCGGCGAAAAGCAATGTTTCGTTTCGGCGTATCGGCGACGGTTTTGGCAATTTCGGGATTTTCTTTTTCCGCGCTTTCTAGCAAAAGATGTTCGATGTTGTTTATCTCACGATTATCGGCGACGACGGCGCGAAACATTTCCGTTTGTTCGGGAAAATAGACTTCGATAATTTTTTGACGAAGTGCTTCCCGTGCGTCGGCGCGATGCAGCAGCAAAAACAAATCTTCGTCTAAACTTGCAAATTCAACAATGCTTGCCAGATGCGTCATCGAATTCATTTGCTTTGTCATCGCCAGCAATTTTTCATTTCCGGCTTTGGCGTGAAGATGCCAGAATTTATCGGATTTTAAATGAAAAAACGGTAAAAAGATTCGCGGTTTTTCCAAACTTACAAGATGCCAGTATTTCAAAAACGATTCGACAATTTGCGGCGAAGGCTCGATTTGATTCTTTATCATTGCGCCTTCCTCAAATAAATCAATCACGGCGAGAAGTAAAATCGGTTTGTGCGGCGCAGGTTTTCCGTGCGAGCGATCAATACGAAGCCGTTCGATTTTGTTGAGATAAAATGTAAGCACGTCGGGCATTTTGAACATTCCTAAAAGTCGCTGAAAGCGACCAACATTATAGCGTAGGGTTAAGCGAGTGAAACGAGCGCAACCCTACGACCGTTGCGAAAAGTTTTTCCGACGCTGAAAGAGTCGAACAATTTGCTGAATGTTGCTCACTTTCAGCGAGCAGTCGAATTTTATCAATCAACGTAGGGTTTCACCCTACGCTATATTATTTGTCGCCTTCAGCGACTCAATGAGGATTAGATTTTTCAAATAATTTTTAAGCGGTTAAAGCGAGATTTTCAGATTCTTGACGCTTCAGATAGTTTTCCAACGCCATATCAATATTTTTGAAAAGATTGTTGCGGCGCATCAGACCGCTTTTTTCTTTTTTGGTTTTCAAAAATGTTTGACCTGAAATTTCGGCAAAACCGACGGTTACTGTCATTTGGAGATTTACTTAATTGGTTTGAAATGCTGACTATGAAAATACGAAATTATGCCGATGTTTGCAAGTTTTTTTTTCGACAATTTACCAACGGTAATAATCGGGATGTCTTTATAATACGTTAACCATATAAAAGAAAATTACCGAGTCAGAGTGTTTCAGACAAATAAGTGCGAAAAAAGAAAACTTAACGGACATACTTTATATTTTTCTGTTGATTTAAGCATATTCGCGGGAAAAGCTTTCTTAATTTTGCAGGTTAAATAAAATCTTTCGCCTTTTTATTATTCGCGTCCGTCTAATTTTTTGAAGACATTTCAAAATCAAAATGATGCGTAATTTATTTTTAGCCGTCCTGACTTTTTTCGTGTTTTCGCAAATTGCGGTCGCTCAACGGCAGAGCGTTTTGATCGCGCCGCAGACGACCGATCCGAATATTTCGACCAATTTAAACAATCATTATGTTTCGATAAATCGTTCGGTTGCGCCGAAAAATCAGCTTTTCGTATTTTTTCCCGGCACGGGCGGAGTCGCTTTTAACTATCTCGAAATCAACAATACGGCGGCTGATCTCGGTTTTCACGCGGTAAATCTGACGTATCCGAACAACGAAGCGGTCAATGATCTGTGCGGTTTTCCGAATACGAATCTCGATTGTTATGGAAATGTGCGGCTCGAAATAAAAGACGGAATTGATAGAACTTCGCTCGTTAATATTTCGCGGGCAAATTCAATCGAAAATCGTTTGATAAAACTGCTCATTTATTTGCGAAACAACGCGCCGAACGATAATTGGGGACAGTTTTTGATAAATGATGAAACGCTTAACTGGTCGAAAATCATCGTTTCGGGACATTCGCAAGGCGGCGGACACGCAGGAATTATCGGGCGTTATCATTCAGTCGTGCGCGTCGTAATGTTTGCGGCGATGGATTTTAACGGCTTGGCAAATTCGCCCGCAAATTGGATTGCTCTGCCCGCGACAACGCCGAATGCTTCAACGCCCGATAAATTTTGGGCATTTTCGCACACACGCGACGAAGCGGTAAATTTTACGATTCTTTCGACGCGCATCTGGACGGCTTACGGAATGACGAATTACGGCGCGATCACGAATGTTGACAGTTCCGCGCCGCCTTTTAACAATACGCATTCGCTGACGAGCAATATCGAATGCGACAATTTTCACGGCTGTATCGCGGCGGATGCGCGGCTTGTTCGGCAAAACGGTGTGCCTGTTTTCAAACCTGTCTGGGAATATCTTTTGTCGAATACGGTCGCGCCTTTCAGCATAAATTCGATTCAATTTTTGCGTTTTGGTAAAACTGTAAATCGTCCGCAGGTAGGCATTTCGAGCAAATATTATCGAATCTCAATTGAAGGAAACGGTTTCGATAAAAATTCAAAAGCCGCCATCAACGGCATCGAAACTGAAACCGAATTTGTTAATGCAAACACGCTTCGCGCCAAACTTCCATCGGGAAAAATCGGCGCGGTCGGTGGTTCGACTTTGCAGATTCGCGGTCTCAACGGCGCGGTTTCAAATGTTTTAAATTTTTAAGTTTACCAGCGATGATACGCCGGATGACCTTCTTTGACGGCGATAAAAGTTCCTTTGCAAGTCGCGCAAACTTTTTCGTCGGCAATGAGTTCGGCTTCGACGATGGCGCGGTCATCGGTTGATTCGACGACTCTTGCTTTCAGATAAAGCGTTGCGTCAAACGGTGTCGGACGGCGAAGTTTGACGTGAAAATCAGCCGTCACGGTGCAGTCGGGTTCGGTTTTGCCGTGCTTTTTCATCAGAAAATACGCCGCCGCCCAGTTTGAATGACAATCGAGCAATGCGCCGATGATGCCGCCGTTGAGCATTCCGGGAAACGCCTGATGATGCTCACTAGCGTGAAATTCGGCGACCACCTCATCGCCTTCGACAAAACTGCGGATTCGCAAACCTTTTTCATTTTTTACGCCGCAACCGAAACAAATTCCGTTCGGCGAGTAAGTTTCCTGCAAAGATTTTTCGTTGTTCATAAATTTTTATTTAACCACAGATGAACACAGATGAACACAGATGATTATTCTGATTTTTGAGGAAAATTCTTTTTGAGTTTCCTCAAAATCTGAGTTTATCTGTGTTCATCTGTGGTTAATAACTTGTTTTTTATCATTGTTTTGTCGTAAATTTGATTCGCTTCAACTCTTTTCAAATCGGTAAATTCGGAGAAACATTTTTTATGCTGGCGGTTTTGGCGATTGTCTTTTTAATTTGGCTTGTTTTCGGCTATTTCGGATACGGGCGTTGGATTGCGAAACAATTCAAGCTCGACAATGCGCGGGAAACTCCGGCGAATAAAATCAATGACGGCGAAGATTTTGTGCCGACTCGTCCATTTTATTTGTTCGGTCAGCATTTTTCGGCAATCGCGGCGGCGGGTCCGATTGCGGGTCCGATTATCGCGTGTCAGGCTTTCGGCTGGCTGCCGTGTCTGATTTGGATCGCGCTCGGCGTGGTTTTGATCGGCGCGGTTCACGATTTTTCGACGCTTGCTTCATCCGTCCGGCACGGCGCGCAAAGTATTGCCGAAATCGCCCGCGAAAAATTGGGCAACGGCGCGGGTCGCGCGATGATGGCGTTTATCTGGATTGCACTAATTTATGTAATTGTCGCATTTACCGACATCACGGCGGGAACTTTCGTGTCGGGAACGGAAGAATTGGCAGGCATCGGAAACTTCAACGCCGGCGGCGCGGTCGCGTTTGCGAGTATTACATATTTAGGGCTTTCGATTGTTTTGGGTCTGGTCGAAAGATATTTGAAACCGCCGCTTTGGTTGTCAACGATAATTTTTGTTCCCGCCGTCTTTGCGCTTTCTTATCTCGGCACAAAATTTTCGACCGTCTTTTTGCTCGATCAGACGAGTTGGGCGGTTTTAATTTTAATTTACTGCGTGATCGGTTCGCTCGTGCCGGTTTGGGCATTGCTTCAGCCGCGCGGATATTTGGGCGGATTCGTGCTTTACACGGCAATTGCCATCGGCATTATCGGCATATTTTTCGGCGGTTATGAAATTCAGCAACCGTCGTTTAAATCGTGGGACATCGGCGGAATGACGGGAACGCTTTTTCCGTTTCTTTTTGTAACAATCGCTTGCGGCGCGTGTTCCGGCTTTCACGGGCTTGTTTGTTCCGGCACGACATCGAAGCAAATTAACAAAGAATCCGACACGCATTCAATCGGTTACGGCGCAATGCTGGCAGAAGGTTTTGTCGCATTTATCGCGCTTGTAACGATTATGATTATCGCTTCGGACGCGGCAAAAGGCGTTTCGCCCGGAAAAATTTACGGCAACGGCATCGGCGAATTTTTGACGCTGATTATCGGCAAAGAAAATCTGCCGATTGCGATTACTTTCGGCGCGATGGCTTTTTCGACGTTCGTTTTCGACACTTTGGACGTTTCGCTGCGGCTTGGTCGTTATATTGTTCAGGAAATTTTGGGGATAAAGGGAAAAATCGGCGCGGTCATCGGCACTCTGGCGACGATCGCCGTGCCGTTCGCCTGCGTGATGCTCGCGCCGAAAGGAAGCTGGAGTGAATTTTGGACGCTGTTCGGCGCGTCTAATCAACTGCTTGCGGCTTTGAGTTTGCTTTCGATTACGGCGTGGCTTTATCAGGCGCGTCAGCGCATCGCGTTCACGCTTTTGCCGATGCTCTTTGTTTTAACGATCACGCTCTGGGCTTTGGGCGCGTTGGTCATCGGCAATTTTCAGGCGGCAAACGGTTTCGACATCAAATTTATCAACGGAAGCGCTTCGCTCGCACTCATTTTACTGGCGATCTATCTGGTTATCACGGCGATCTTTAAACTGCGCGGCGAAAATCCGGAACGCCGTCATCTTGACGGCAAAATCGCCTGAGCGATTTAAGAATTTTCTATTTTGTTCAAGTTTATAATCGTCCGCAGTTTTTGAACGCTTTGCGTTCATTGCCGTCAAGATGACGGCGTTCCTTTTATGTCTGATTTTGAAGAACTTATCGAAGCCGAAGAAGTTTTAAGCCCGGCAGAAGCGAGATTCGAGCGGTGGCGCAAACGCGCCGGATTTTTTCTCGCGCCGATTGCTTTTCTGGTGATCTTTTTCGCGCCGCTTAATCTCAAACCCGAAGCGCACAGTTTAGCGGCAATTATCGCCGTCGTCATCATCTTCTGGATTTGCGAAAGTCTGCCGATGCCCGTCACGGCACTGATCGGCGCGGCACTGTGCGTTTTGTTCAAGGTGGCGGACGCAAAGACGGTTTTCGCGCCGTTTGCCGACCCGCTGATGTTTCTTTTTATCGGCTCTTTTATCATCGCGCGGGCGATTTTTCTGCACGATCTGGATAAAAGATTTGCTTACGGGGTTCTTTCGCTAAAGATAATCGGTGCGCGACCTTCGCGGATTTTGTTTGCGTTCGGCGCGGTCACGGCGTTTATCTCGGCGTGGATCTCGAACACGGCGACGACCGCGATGATGTTTGCCATCGGGCTGTCAATTCTCGCTTTTCTGTTCAAACAGGAAAAGGAAACCGGCATTAAGATCAGCCGCAATTACGCGACGGCGATGATGCTGATAACCTCTTTTTCGGCTTCGATCGGCGGACTCGCAACGCCGATCGGAACGCCGCCGAACGTCATCGGTTTGGGTTTCATTCGCCAGATTTTAGGCGCGGAAATCCCGTTTTTCAAATGGATGATGATCGGTGCGCCGATTGTCGTCGTGCTTTATCTTTTTCTCTATTTTTATATGAATTATCTCGCGCCTGCCGGAGTCAGGGAAATCAAGGGCAGCGCGGAAATGATCCGGCGCGAAAAAGAAAGTTTGGGCGCGTGGACAAGGGCGCAGAAATCAACCGTCATCGCGTTTTCGACCGCCGTTTTTTTATGGGTTTTTTCGGGTTTGGTTGCGCTTTTTTCGAGCGAAACCGGCGCACTTTACAAAGCCATCAGTGCGCGTCTGCCGGAAGCCGTCGGCGCGGTCGTCGGTGCAGTTTTGCTGTTTCTTTTGCCCGGAAACAAAACGGGTGAAAAAGCGATCACGTGGTCGGAAGCCGTTAAAATAGATTGGGGCGTGATCTTGCTTTACGGCGGCGGTTTCGCGCTCGGTGTGCTTTCGTTTCAGACGGGTTTGGCGGAAGCCGTCGGCAGAAATATGACCTCGCTTTTGCCTCTCAGCGGCGAATTCGGCTTGCTCGTCGCGGCGGTCATCGTCGCCGTTATTTTGTCCGAAACGACATCAAATACGGCTTCGGCAAATATGATCGTGCCGGTCGTGATCGCAATCGCGCAGACGCAGGGTATCAATCCTTTAATTCCCGCGCTCGGCGCGACATTCGGCGCATCCTTAGGCTTTATGCTTCCCGTTTCGACACCGTGCAACGCGATCGTTTACGGTTCGGGTTACATTCCCTTAATGAAAATGGTGCGTTACGGGATTCTTCTGGACATTTTCGGCGCGGTCGTGATTATTGCGATGCTTAGTTTGATGGCTCCGTTTTTGAGATAAAACGAAAACAAAAAATCTCCGCATTTTAGTGCGGGGCGACGGTTATGAAAAAAGATTTTATTAGCCCACGAAACACACGAAAGAAACGAAATTAAAACATCAATTGTAAAAAAAACATTTTCGTTTATTTCGTGTGTTTCGTGGGCAAAATCCGAAAAAGAATTGATCACCGGCGACTTACCTTATTGGGTTTCAAAAGAGCAAATTTTAATATTTTTCATTTTTCCCGGAGCGGAATTTTATCAAAGGTGCGCGTCGTGTGATCCGTCACGCTCGCCGGTTCGCGGTGTTCTTCGAGCTGCGCCGTCGTTTTGGCGAAAAGCTGTTGCGGCGGCTGATAGCCTTCGGGAGTTTCGCGGTTTTGGTCTAATTTCGCTTCGATCAATTTCGGAAGCTGACTTAAAAGCATAAAGCAGATACCGAAAAGCGCGGCGAGATAAAAGAACGCGATTACCATAATTCCTTTGTGGTCAAACCCGTTTTTCAAAAGCACGGAAACCAACCCGACCAAAATTCCGAATCCGCCGAGCGCGACGAAAACAAGCGAAGTCAGCAGATTGTCCATCATTGATTTCGGTGTTTCTTCGGTGTTTTCCTTGAGAATTTTCGCCCCGCAATTATTACAATAATTCAGTTTATCGTTGACTGTGCTGCCGCACGCTGAACAAAACATTTTTCACGCTCTCCTTTTCAGAAAAATCTACTCGCTCGGTTTGATCTTGTCTTCGAGCCAGTTCGTTAAATCATCAACCGCTTCGATATGAATCGGCTTGCCCTGAAAGGCTTTAATGGCAAAAATTACAAGCATCACGGTGGTCACGATATTAAAAATCGATTCGCCCGCGCCCGCCAGTCCGGTGATGTTGCTCAAGCCGCCTAAAATCGCGCTGATGATTAGAATCGCGAGGTGCGCGGCAACACCCTGTGCGGCGTGAAAACGCACCTTTGCTTCGGATTTCGGCACGAAAAACAATTCGAGCAGACCGGCGACCAGACCGATGAAAAAAGGAACGTAAGGCAGCGCCGTCAGAATATTTTCGGGCAGACCGACCTTTGCGACCTTGCGCGTTCGGTCGTTTTGCGCGTAGAGCGGAAGCGGCGGCTGATAGTTCGACGGCACGTTCTGACCGTTGAAAGGCGCTTGATATTGATTAAAATTCGCTTCGTCAAACTTGCGCGTCGTCTGTTCTTCGGTTTGGACTGGTTCTTCGAATCTCTTCGTATCCGTCGCGCCGTTCTGAGGCAAAGTCGTAGTCTCCTGCGGCTGCGGCTCAAACGCAGTTTTTTTCGGGAAATCGGGGTCGAGCGGATTTGTATCGAATTTTTTCTTTGCCATGATGTTTAAATTTTACGACATAATTTTATATTTAGTTCGGAAAAATTCAACAACAGATTCCACACACTACACAAATCAAAAAAGTAAATCCGTGAAATTTGTGTAATCTGTTGTTTGAATTACTCAACTATTTTAATCCCTAATTCCTTCAATTGCGAAACGTCAACGTCGCCGGGCGAATCCATCATCAAGTCCTGCGCCGACGCGGTTTTCGGAAAAGCCATCACGTCGCGGATGTTTTCCGTGCCGCAGAGAATCATACAGGTTCGTTCGATTCCGGCGGCAAATCCGCCGTGCGGCGGCGTGCCGTATTCGAGCGCGTCGAGGAAAAACCCGAATCGCGCGCGCGCAACTTCAGGCGATAAACCCAACGCTTTGAAGTTCAACGCTTGAATTTCCTTTTGATGAATGCGAATCGAACCGCCCGCACATTCGTAACCGTTAATTACCGCGTCATACGCTTTGGCGCGGACTTTTCCGAGCAGTTCATGCTGTGTTTCGTCCTCGATTGCCGTGCGGAACATTTCCAAATCTTCGTCCATCGGCGAAGTAAAAGGATGATGCGCCGCGTCGTAATTTCCGGTTTCGTCGTTATGTTCGAACATCGGAAATTCGGTAACTAACAAAGGTTTATAAGCGTTGCGGTCAATCAAATTCTCGCGTTTCGCAACTTCGATTCTGAGCGCACCGAGCGCGGCGGCGGCGACCGATTTTTTGCCCGCGACAATCAGCACGGCATCGCCTTTTTCGGCTTTTGCGGTTGTAGCGAGTTCCGAAATTTTCGCTTCGCCCAAAACTTTCAAAAGCGAAGAATTAAGCTCGTCGCCGAGTTTTATCCAAGCCAAACCGCTCGCGCCGTAACGCTTCACAAACTCTTGTAAATCATCCGTCACTTTGCGCGAATAATCCGCCTTGCCTTTGACGACGATTGCCTTGATTTCGCCTTTGTTTTCCAAAACGGCGGCGAACGGCGCAAAATCCGTGTTTTTGAAACTTTCGGACAAATCAACGAGTTCCATTTCAAAACGCAAATCCGGCTTGTCCGAACCGAATCGGCGCAACGCTTCAGCATAAGTCATTCGCGGAAATTGCGCGGGCAATTCGACATCAATAAGACGCAAAACGCTTTGGAACATTCCTTCGATGATGCGGTAGATCGTTTCCTGATTGGCAAAAGATATTTCAACGTCGAGCTGCGTAAATTCGGGCTGACGGTCGGCGCGTAAATCTTCGTCGCGGAAACATCGCGCAATTTGGTAATATTTGTCCAAACCCGAGATCATACAAATCTGTTTCAAAATCTGCGGCGATTGCGGCAGCGCGAAAAATTTGCTCGTGTGAATCCGCGACGGCACGATAAAATCGCGTGCGCCTTCGGGCGTTGATTTCAGAAGGATCGGCGTTTCGATTTCGGTAAAGCCGAGATTATCCATATAATTACGGATTTCTTTCACCGCGCGCGCCCGCATCCGAATATTGTGCGCAAGCTGCGGACGGCGCAAATCGAGATAACGGTATTTCAGGCGCAAATCTTCCGACGCGAGATTTTGCGAACCGGCTTTTTCAAGCTCGAACGGCAAAGTTTTCGCGTCGTTCAAGATCAGGATTTCGGACGCGTGAACTTCGATGTCGCCCGTTGCGAGCTTCGAGTTATGCGTTCCTTCCGAGCGCGAAAACACTTCGCCGATCACGGCGACGACAAATTCGCCGCGCAAAAGTTTCGCTTTCGTATGCGCTTCCCGGTCGGTTTCTTCGCTGACGACGATCTGCGTAATTCCGTCGCGGTCGCGCAGATCAATAAACGTAAATACGCCGAAGTCGCGTTTTTTCGCCACCCAGCCCATCAAAACAACCTTTTCGCCGACATTAGTTTCGCGCAGTTCGCCGCACGAATGAGTTTTTTCCAAATTTCCTAAAACGTCCAACATAATTTTTATTAACCGCGAAACACGCGAAAGGGCGCGAAAAGATTTTTTGTTTTATTTCGCATTTTTGGCGTATTTCGCGGTTTAAATATCTTCTATAAAAATAAAAAAAACGCCTTTCGATCTTGAAGACAAACGAAAAGCGGAACGCTAAAAATTTTGCGCTCTCGCCGATCAATTATCGTCGTTATTAAATCGAACCGCGTTCATAAAGACTAAAATATAAAACCGTGAAAAATAATACAAGATAGATGCGTTAAAAAGCAAACTCGACCTGATTAATGAATATTTTCGTTCCGTTTGTTGTGTAAAAATACGCGGTTTCGCGGCGATATTTCGCGCCGGATATTGTTTATTAAAGCAAATTTTCGAGGAGAATTTATTAAACCTCAAATATATCAGGAGTTTGAAAAGCGAAGCGATGAGGCACACAGATTGCGATTAATCCGTTTGAAGCAGTCTGCTTCAAATTTATTCAAAAGGAGGTCAAAAATGAATAAAGTAGAAAATATTCCGAATCAGGAAACGGCGATGACCAAAACGGAAACCGCGACGAACGAAAATGCATTTCCGATGCTGGTCGAAGCGGAAAAAATGTTTGATCACTTTGCCGAATTAACTAAAGAAACCGCACAGAAAGCGTATGAGTTTTTCCTCAAACGCGGCGGCGATTTCGGCAAAGAAATCGAAGATTGGTTCAAGGCGGAAGCCGAAATTCTGCGTCCCGTCACGGTCGAAATTACCGAAACGGACAAACAAATCAATGTTACGGCGATGGTTCCGGGTTTTAAGCCGGAAGAAATCGAAATCAGCGTGGACGGCAATGTTTTACTTTTGAGCGGCACGACCGCCACGGAAAACAAAAAAGAAGACGAAAACACGTTTTACAGCGAATGGCGCAGTAATCGTTTCTTCCGCCGGTTGACGCTTCCGGCAGAAATTAACGCGGAAAAGGTCAAAGCAAATTTGAAGGACGGCGTTCTGCACCTAAAACTGCCGAAAGCCGCGCCGCACGAAGCGAAACAAATCTCGGTTTCAGCCGGATAAAAATGATCGAAAACTAATTGGCAACAAAAAGAAATTCAGGATTTCCGCAAAACCGGAATCCTGAATTTCCGGTTTTAGGCGAAAAAAATGTTTCGTGCAAAAATTCTCGAAAATTCTCGAAAAATAATTGACGAATCGCCGAAACGCGATAAAATTGCAGGTAAAATTTTGACAACAAAAATCAAAAAAGAAGCGATTTTCATCGTGCGCGGCGTGTCGAAAGTTTATCAGATGGGCGAGGTCGAAGTTCACGCTTTGCGCTCGGTTGATCTGGATTTATACGAAGGCGAATTGGCGGTTCTGCTCGGCGCGTCGGGTTCGGGAAAATCAACTTTGCTCAATATTATCGGCGGTTTGGACGTGCCGACTTCGGGCGAAGTGATTTTCCGCGACCATAATCTGACAAAAGCCAACGACGCACAGTTGACCGAATTTCGGCGCGATCACGTCGGGTTTGTTTTTCAATTTTACAACCTGATTCCGAGTCTGACCGCGCTCGAAAATGTTCAGTTGATTACTGAAATCGCTGCCAAACCGATGAAAGCCGAAGATGCGCTCGAAATGGTCGGATTGAAGGAAAGACTTCATCATTTTCCCGCCCAGCTTTCGGGCGGCGAACAGCAGCGCGTCGCCATTGCGCGGGCGGTTGCCAAACAGCCCGACGTTTTATTGTGCGACGAACCGACCGGCGCGCTCGATTATAAAACCGGAAAAATCGTGCTTGAAGTCATTGAAAGAGTAAACCGCGAACTCGGCACGACGACCGCCGTCATCACGCACAACGCGCCGATTGCACGGATGGCAGACCGCGTGATTCACATCGGCAGCGGGCGGATTGTTTCGATTGAAAGCAACGCGAAAAAGGCGAGTCCGGCGGATTTGGTCTGGTAGAAATGAATGCCTTGAACAAAAAACTTTTCCGTGATTTTTGGCATTTGCGCGGGCAGATTATTGCGACCGCGCTCGTTGTCGCGTGCGGCATCGCTTCGTTCGTTTCGATGCGCAGCACTTACGATTCCCTTCTGAAAACACAGCAAAATTACTATTCCGCCTATCGTTTCGCGGACGTTTTCGCGCATCTCAAACGCGCGCCCGAAAGTTTGAAACCTCAAATCGAAAAAATTCCCGGCGTGGCGGCGGTCAATACGCGGGTCGTTTCCGAAGTCACGCTGAATCTGCCGAATATGAGCGAACCGGCGCAGGGAAAAATCGTTTCGATTCCGCCCGTGCAAGCTGCGACACTTAACGATCTGCATTTTCTGCGCGGGCGTTATATCCGCGCCGACCGCAGCGAAGAAGTGATTATCAGCGGCGCTTTTGCCGAGGCGAACGGCTTTCAGCCCGACGATTCGCTCGAAGCAATTATCAACGGACGCTGGCGCAAATTAACGATTGTCGGAGTCGCGCTTTCGCCCGAATATATTTACGAAATCCGCGCCGGAGACATTTTTCCCGATAATCGTCGTTTCGGAATATTATGGATGAACCGCCCGTCGGTCGCGGCGGCGTTTCAGATGGAAGGCGCGTTTAACGATGTCAGTTTGACGCTCGCGCCCGGCGCAAGCGATAGCGCGGTGATCGAAAATCTCGACCGTCTTTTGGAAAATTACGGCGGCACGGGCAGTTACGGGCGCGCCGACCAGCAATCGCATCGTTTTATCTCGAATGAGTTTTCGCAATTGGAAGTTCAGGGAACTTTTCTGCCCGCCATTTTTCTCGGCGTGACGGCTTTTCTTCTGCATCTCGTCTTGTCGCGGCTGGTCAGCACACAGCGCGAGCAAATCGGGCTTTTGAAAGCCTTCGGCTACACGAATTTCGACATCGGTCTGCATTTTTTGCAGCTTGCGTTTGCCGCCGTTTCGGGCGGTGCTGTTTTAGGCGTTTTGCTCGGAATGTATCTCGGTTCGGCGATGACCAATCTTTACGGCGATTATTTTCATTTTCCGGTTTTGCAGTATAACGCGGGCTGGTTCGTGATTCTGATTTCGTTCGTGATAAGTTTCGGCGCGGCGGCACTCGGCGCATTTTCTGCCGTTTTGAAAGCCGTCGGTTTGCCGCCCGCCGAAGCAATGCGCCCCGAACCGCCGGCGCGTTTTACCGCCGGATTTTTAGAAAAAGCGGGCTTGCAAAAATATCTTTCGGCAAATCATCGAATCGTTCTTAGAAATCTTTCGCGCCAGCCGATCAAAGCCGCGCTTTCGATTATCGGGATTTCGCTTGCCGCCGCGCTTCTTTTCACGGGATTTTACTTTTTCGACGCGGTTAACAAAATCATCGAAATCCAGTTCGAGCAAGTGATTCGTGATGATGTCAACGTCGTTTTTTATCAGCCGCGACCGGGCAGAACGCGTTACGATCTGGCAAATCTGCCGGGTGTTGTAAAAGTGGAAGTTTTTCGTTCCGTTCCCGCCCGTCTGCGTTTCGGTCACCGCTCACGGCGCGTCGGGCTGATCGGCGCGGAAAGCCAAAGCGATTTGCGGCGCATTATTGATAAAAACGGGAAGGTTTTCAATCTTCCGCCCGAAGGCGTTGTTCTGTCAAAGTCGCTGGCAGATGTTTTGGAAATTGAAAAGGGCGATAAATTGACGGTTGAAGTTTTGGAAGGCTCGCGTCCCGTTCGTGAAATCGAAGTTACCGCAACGATTGACGAATTGATGGGAATGAACGCGTATCTCGACATACACGCGCTTAATCGTTTGATGAACGAAGACGATGTGATTTCCGGCGCGTATCTTTCGGTTGATTCACTTAAAAGAGATAAATTATACTCGCGTCTGAAACAAATGCCGTCGGTTGCCGGTGTCGGGCTTCCCGCCGTCACGCTCGAAGGATTCAATAAAACTTTCGGGCAAACGATCGGGACATTTACATTCATTCTGGTTTCATTTGCGTCGGTGATTATCTTCGGCGTGGTTTACAACGGCGCACGGATTTCGCTTTCGGAACGCGGACGCGAGCTTGCCAGCCTACGCGTTTTGGGTTTTACGCAGCGCGAAATCGCCGTTATTTTGCTTGGCGAACAAGCCGTTTTGACGCTTCTGGCAATTCCGTTCGGTTATTTTTTCGGCTTTGTCATCTGTCTTTTATCGAACAATCTGGTTGACACGGAAATTCTGCGTCTGCCGATTGTTTTCACCCGGCGCACGTTTATTATAACTTTTATCGTCACCGTTCTGGCGGCGATAGTTTCGGGCTTGATGGTCGTTTGGCGGCTCAGAAATCTCGATTTGATCGAGGTTTTGAAAACGCGGGAGTGATGAAAAAAATGACTTTTACCAAAAATCGTCTTTACATCGGAATTGCCGTCGTCATTGTCGTTTTGATATTGCTCTGGCTGATATTTCGCGAATCGCCCGTCGTGGTCGAAACCGCAAAAGCGATACGCGGACAGTTGCTCGTGACGGTTGACGGCGAAGGCAAAACGCGCTTTCGCGATAAAGTTACCGTCAACGCGCCCGTGTCGGGCAAAATATCGCGCATCAGGATCAACGAAGGCGATTTTATTCCGAAGGACTACATGATTACCGATATTGACCCGAACCCGCCGACGACGCGCCCGCCGAGCGAAACCGAGAATCGCCTGAACCCATACGCGCAGAAAGTTTACGCACCAATCAGCGGGCGCGTTTTAAGAATTTTCGAGAAAAGCGAACGCATTCTGCAAGCCGGAACGCCGATTATCGAAGTCGGCAATCCGAACACGGTCGAAATTGTGATTGACGTGCTTTCGACCGAAGCCGCGCAAATCCACGCCGGTTCAGCCGCGTTGATCTTAAACGAATCGAGTGCCGAACCGACAAAAGCGCGTGTCCGCATCGTCGAACCTCAGGCGTTTACCAAAGTTTCCGCGCTCGGCGTTGAAGAACAGCGCGTCAACATCGTCACCGAGTTTCTGACCAAAGAAATTAATTTCGGCGATAATTACCGCGTTGATGTGCGGATTATCGTCTGGCAATCGAACGATGTTCTGAAGATTCCGTCGAGCGCGCTTTTCCGCAACGGCGAAAAATGGAATGTTTTTGTCCTCGAATCCGGCAAAGCGCGGCGGCGCGAAGTAAAAATCGGGCATCAAAATTCGTCGGAATCCGAAGTTTTGGAAGGTTTGACCGAAGGCGAAACCGTCATTCTCCATCCGCCGAATCAGCTCGCGGACGGCGCATCGGCTGCCGCTCAATAAAGTTGATTTTTATGATAACCCTGCGCAAAATCTAACAAGCTATCGCGCCCAGATAAAATACGGCAGTTATTCGCATCGCGTGAAAACTCTGTGCAGCGGCGCGTTTTCAACGCCGTCGAATGTCGTGCAGTTGGGCAGATAGGATTTCTAAAAATAAAACCGCGCAAAATAGTAAAGAATCGGCGCGTTAAAAAGTAAACTGTCCAATCTGTCTAAAAGCCCGCCGTGTCCGGGCAGGATGTTTGCCGCGTCTTTTGCTTTCGAACCGCGCTTCATCGCGCTTTCCGCCAGATCGCCGAAAAGTCCGACGACGGTCATCACAATTGCCAGCGGAATCGAGATTTTATATGGAAGTTCCGGGAAAAAAGTCGCCGTTGCAATTGCCGCAAACGCGCAGCTGAAAACGATTCCGCCAAACACGCCTTCCCATGTTTTTCCGGGCGAAATTTTCGGAATGAGCTTGTGTTTGCCGAAATTTTTGCCGATGTAATAGCCGCCCACATCCGCGCCCATCACGACGAGAAAGAAAAACGCCAGAAGTTTTGTCGAAAGATGCGGCACCAGCGTTTCGTCAAATCCGACGCGCATCGAAACGATAAATCCGCCCAAGAAGGCGACATACAAAACGCCCAGAACCGTCACGCCGATGCCCGTCAGCATTTTCGAGAAATCAGCCTGAAAGCGAAAAGTTTGCGTAATCAAAACCGTAATCAGAAATACCGCAAGCGTTAAAATCAATAAATCAGGCGCTTTGCCCGGCGCATCGAAAAGAAACGCGACAAATAAAGCCGCCGCGCCCAAATATGCAATCGAAGCATCGGCTTTTAATTCCAATTTTTTCGTCAGCGTAAAAAATTCGAAAAGTCCCGCGCCGAGCGCAAGCGCGGCGATAACCAGAAAAAGCCAGTTCGCCTGCGAAAACTGCGGCAAAAGATACGGCAGAATGATTGATAAAATTAAAACCGGTAACGCGATAATCGCGGTCAAAAGTCGGCTGTTCATATAATTCGATGTCAAATTTAATTTGACCAAAAAGTCTATCCAGGATAGACTTTAAATGGATAAAATCTTGTTCCGAATAGTCGCCGTATGGCGTGCGTGCCGAAAGGATAGGAACAAGATTATTTTTTGTCTTGAAATTCTTCAACTAAAACTTCTTTTTCGATAATTATTTGGCGATAGTTTTCCGTATTTTTGAAACTTCGAGCAATTGTTCCGCAAATCATATCAGCAAGCTGCAATAAATTGTTTTTTGCCGAATCTTGCATTTTCACTTTTTTAATATGAAAAACTCCCGAATCTTTATCATTAACATTTTTCTTCAGATAATTTCCTAATTTAGTTTTGAATTCTCTCGATTTTTTCCCATCAATAACAACTGTTGCCTGTAATAAATTCTCTTTAGCTTTTAGGCAAACCAGTTCACAAGCAAAGTTATAAAAG
The DNA here is from genome assembly GCA_022843305.1 of Pyrinomonadaceae bacterium. Lineage (GTDB taxonomy): Bacteria > Acidobacteriota > Blastocatellia > Pyrinomonadales > Pyrinomonadaceae > JAFDVJ01. Next base: position 28,067 of record JALHNX010000004.1, read on the forward strand.
AGCTGTGATGAAGAAAAGCGACTTGCGTCTATTTTTGTTTTATCTATGACAATGCCGAAATATTGAAAATCGAATGATTTTATCTCGATAAAAAAATGTTCGCAAAATCTTTTTCGTAATTTATGAAAGTGAAACTCAAATTCCGAATGTAAATTCAATTGTTTTCTAATTTCCGAAATGTGATTATCGGCTTTCAAGGCTTCGTTCTTATCGGAGAACAAAACCAAAGCTACTACAAAATGAGTCGAAGAACCTTTGTCGAATTTGAAACCTGCATCGCCTGATTCATCAATAAAAACCAACATAAATTATTTGGCTTCAACACCGCCGTATCGGCGTTCGCGTTTTTGGAAATCAATGATCGCTTTAAAAATTTCGGCGCGGCGAAAATCGGGAAAAAGCGTCGGCGTAACGTAAATTTCGCTGTAGGCTAATTGCCACAAAAGGAAATTCGAGATGCGGAATTCGCCGCTCGTGCGAATCATCAGATCAACTTCGGGCAGATTTGCCGTGTAAAGATTCGCTTCGATGTCCGTTTCGCTTAGATCATCGAGCGATTTTCCGTTTTCGATTAGTTTTTTCGCGGCTTTGCGGGCGGCTTCCGTAATTTCGGCGCGTCCGCCGTAATTGAGCGCGACGCTTAAGACAGTTCCCGTATTTTCGGCGGTTTTCTGTTCGGCGGCGCGGATTTGTTTTTGGATGTCTTCCGATAAACCACAGATTTTACCAATCGCCTGAAAACGAATGTTGTTTTTGTGAACCGTGCCGAGTTCCTTTTTCAGATAAAGCTTGAGCATCTGCATCAAACCCGAAACTTCGTCTTCGGGACGCTTCCAGTTTTCGGTCGAAAAAGCGTAAAGCGTAACGGCTTTGATTTGCAGACGCGCACAGGTGTCGAGAATCGAACGCACCGATTCCGCGCCTTCACGATGCCCGAAAATTCGCGGCTTTCCGCGCTGTTTCGCCCAACGCCCGTTGCCGTCCATAATGATCGCAATATGGTTCGGCAGACGCGCCGCATCAATCTGCGCGAGCAGTTCGGCTTCCTCGGATTTCGGTTTGACGACTTTAGCGAAATTTTCGTGCATTCAAAACAATTATTTAATCACAGATAAACACAGATTTACACAGATAGATTAAATCTTAAAAAAATCCGTGTAAATCTGTGTTTACGTGAAGCGGGATGGTTTCAAATATTTCTTTCCTCAATATCAACGATTGCCGATTTATTGATTTTCCCGTAAATATGCGGGTAAATCTCGCGCATTGTCGAAGGTTCGGCAACCAATTCGGACTTCAAATAATGCGGATTGATATGCAGAATCAAAACTTTGTCCGCATTTTTGTAATATCTTTGCAAAACCTCGTCGAGTTGATTGCGATAACTGCAATGAATAAAACCTTCCGACGCTAAACTTTCGGCTTCGTATTCGTATTCGTCTTTAAATTTTTCCCAGACTTCTGGCAAAACAATATGATAAATCAGCATTTTATTCGTAATAAACTTTAAGCAGCGTCAAGCCGTGCGCCGGCGCAGTTGCGCCCGCCAGGTTTCGGTCGCCGCCGACGATTGCCGTTTGAATTGTATCAAAATCTTTTTCGCCGCGCCCGACTTCGAGCAGCGTTCCGGCAATCGAGCGCACCATATAACGCAAAAATCCGTTGCCGGTGATGCGGAATTCGATGATGACGGCGTTTGCGCGCGCGTCCCAATGAGATTCGACCGAAAACTCCGAAATCGTCCGCACTTTGTTTTCGCTGTCCGACTGCGCCGACGAAAACGCCGTCCAATCGTGTTCGCCTAAGAATAAACGCGCCGCATCGTTCATTCGATTAACATCGAGCGGACGCGATTCGTGATGCGCATAACGCGCCCAGAACGGCGAAATGACGGGCGTATTGACGACGCGGTAAAGATAGGTTTTGCCCTTCGCCGAAAATCGCGCGTGAAAATCGTCCGCCGCTTTTTCGACATTCAGAATCCGCAAATCGCGCCACAGATTGCCGTTGATCGCGGCGCGGAGTTTTTCCGAAGTGAACGGCTTTTTAAGTTTAATATTTGCGACCTGACCTTCGGCGTGAACGCCCGCGTCCGTCCTGCCCGAACCGCAAACGTAAACGTCTTCGCCTTCGAGCAAAGAGACGATTCTCTGCAATTCGCCCTGAATCGTGCGCTCGCCGCCCTGCACCTGCCAGCCGTGAAAATCCGTGCCGTCGTATTGAATGAGAAGTTTGAAATTCATTTTGGAAATAATAATCGAAATCTTTCGCAGCAAACAAGTGATTTTTCGTTAAATTCTAAACCGTTTTCCGCCGCTTCTTTCGTGAAATACCGCCAATGAACATCGCGCCAATATTCAAGGCTTTGGTCGCCTTCGCCTTCGTCAAACGCAAATTGCGCGTCAACTTCCGTGAAAGGCAAATGGCGAATCTCGGCGGTTTGAATCACGCACAGCGGATTGCCTTCAAAATCCGTAATAACGCTGAAGCCGTTCGGAATCGGCGCAAGTTCGGGATGTTTTTCGTTGAATTCGACAAGGCTTGCGGTCGCCGTTTTCTTTCGCGAAATAACGAGTTCGGCAAGCTCGTGCGCCATTTCGGAAGTATTGCCGAAATACCAAATCTGAAAAGACGTTTCGGGATTCGTGCCGCTCGCGCCGCAAAATTTTTGCCAGAATTCTTTAACTTCCGGTGACATATTCATTATCGCTGTTTCAGCCAAAGATAATCGCTCGGCGCGAACAAAACATAATACATCGCAAAGAATCCTTTGGTGTTGTTGCCGCAATCGAATTCGATCGTTTCTTCGGCTTTCAGGCTAAATTCGATCTCGCGGCTGCCGCACCAGTCAATTTTCAGAGAGATTCGGTGCGTTCCTTCCGGCACGAAAAAATCTTCCGTCGAATTGCGGCGAATTTCGCCTTTCTGTTCGCCGTCAACGTAGATCTGATACGCCCGGACGGCATCCGCAAATTGATTTCCGCGATGTATTTTGACAAACGGCATCTCTTTTAATTTTTCGTTCGGCTGCCGGGTTTGACGGCTTCGGTTCCCTGCTCGCAAAGCGGGCAGTCTTCGGGTTTGTAGCTCGGAACTTCCAGACTGACGAGCGCGATGCGCGGAACGCCCACATCCGCCGCGCCGCCGGAGCGGTCAATGATCGAAGCGGCGTTCGTAACTTTTGCGCCGTGCGATTCCAACGCCGCGATACATTCGCGCGTCGAACCGCCGGTCGTGATAACGTCTTCGACGACCAGAATCCGTTCGTTTTCCCTGACCGAAAAACCGCGCCGCAAGGTCATTTCGCCGCTTTGTCTTTCCGTCCAGATAAAGCGAACATTTAACGCTTGCGCGACCGCGTAGCCAATTATCAAACCGCCGATTGCGGGCGAAGCGACGGTTTCGATGTTTTCGTTAACGAAATGCGCGGCAATCGCTTTGCCGAATTTCGCCGCGTCCGCCGGATATTGCAGCGCGAGCGCGCATTGCAGATAATTCGGGCTGTGCAAACCGCTCGAAAGAATAAAATGCCCTTCGAGAAGCGCGTTCGTTTGGCGGAAATGTTCTAAATAGTTCATAGAGTTTGTAGAGTTCATAGAGTTTGTAGAGTTCGCAGAGTTCGCAGAGTTAAAAAATTTACTCTAAAAACTCCACAAACTCTATGAACTCTATGAACTCTTAACTATCCCAAAATCGGTCGCGGATCGTAAAAGCCGAAGGCTTCGATGATTTTGCCTTCCCGAACGCGAAACTTTTCCAAAATCGGAATTATGCCGAAAACCGTGTCAACTTCCCAATGCGTGACGACAAAATCGTCTTCGCAAACGTGTTTGTGAATGTGGATGTCGTTGATCGCGGGCAAAAATCCCGATAAAAACGCGCGAAAATTTTCCGCGCCGGTGTTTTTTCCTGAAACCGGGTCTTCAAACAAAATGTCGTCGGCAAACGGCGCAAGATTCAAATCTTTCAGTTTCAGCGCGTTCAGATATGCTTCGACGGCTTTGATATTTTCTTCCTTCATTGCTGAAAATCTCCTAAAAAACGCGTAAAAACCTTTATTCGCCGTGTGTTTGCTTGCGGTTTCATTTTTTCACGCTAAAATCAAAAGATAGATGCCGATTTATCATAATTTAATTTCAGACTCATTGCTAATAAACGAAACGATTCAGCTTTTACAATCCTCAGGCGGTCGCGCCTCAGCAGTCAAAGTCGTTGATTATGTAATGAAAATCAGTATGCCCGAACCGGATTTTGCCAGAAATCTCGTTTTGGATATGATTGAAATTGATCCGCGTTTGCAGTTAAATAATGACACGGTTGAGCTTGTCCCGAAAAAATTTGCCAATCGAAAACTGGCTGAAACCGATTACGTCGTCTTTGATTTTGAAACGACGGGCGCGAAAACTCCGCCGTGCCGCGTTACCGAAATCGGCGCGTATCGCGTCCAAAACGGCAAAATCACCGACGAATTTCACACGCTCGTCAATCCCGAATCGGCGATTCCGTTTTTTATCACACAGCTCACGGGAATTTCCGACCGGATGGTCAGATATGAACCGAAATTCCGTGATGTGGCAGAGGATTTTCTTGGTTTTATCGGCGATTCCGTTTTGGTTGCACACAACGCCAATTTCGATATGCGTTTTCTGAATTACGAAATCAGTCTGATTCACGGCGATTACCGCGTTGCCAATCCGCATCTTTGCACCGTTCAGCTTTCGCGCAAACTGCTTCCGCACATTGATAATCACCGTCTGAACACGGTCGCCAATTATTATTCCGTGTCGCTCGTCAATCATCACCGCGCCGCCGAAGACGCGCGCGCGACCGCGCATATTTTCATCAACCTGCTCGAAGACCTGCAAATGCGCGGCGTTCACGATCTGGCAACCGCCAAGAAATTAAAAGTGTAAAAGTGAAAATGTGAAAAAGTTTTGTTGATTTTTATTTCAGCAGACTTTTTCACTTTTGCCCTTTTTCACATTTTCACTTTCAAGCCTTTTTCACTTTTCCGCTTTCAAAGTGCTAAAATGTCTGTTTGCTTTTCAGCAGGAGAAGAAGTTTTATATGTTAGACAATTACAATTTACCGCCGACCAATCAGCAAAATCTCGACATTCGCTCGACTCCGCGCGAGGAAATGGAACTTTTTCCGCTCGACAGTTTCGATTATGAATACGCGGGGCGCGAAATCTGGGTTGAATTTGAAATTCCCGAGTTTACCGCGATCTGTCCTTTTTCGGATTTTCCCGATTTTGCGATTATTCGTCTGAAATACGTTCCGAACCGGCGTTGTATCGAACTCAAAAGCCTGAAACTTTACATCAATTCGTTCCGCGAGATCAAGGTTTTTCACGAACACGTCATCAACATCATTCTCGAAGATTTCGTCAAAGCGTGCGATCCGCTGAAAGTCGAGATCGAGGGCGATTTTCACGTGCGCGGCAATATCAAGACGGTCGTCCGCACGAGTTACGCGAAGGAATAAATGATGAAATATGAATGATGAATTTAAATAATATTTAAATTCATCATTCATCGTTCATATTTCATACTTAATGATTAGTTGCCGCCAGAATTCGCGGTTGAATGGCGAGATGTTTGCTGCAGGCTTTTTCGAGCAGTTCGTCGAGTTTTCGGTCAAAGGTTTTTTCGCTCGCCAGATCGGCGTTGGTCACTTCCGAAACGATCAGAAACCGCGCTTTTTCCAGATAAGTCTGTTCGCGGAACGAGAGTTTTTTTTCGTGGCTCAAAAAAGTGAGTTTTTTCAAAACGTCGGCGGCTTCGAAAACGTCGCCCGACTGCAGTTTTAAACCGAATTCGCGCGAACGCATCTTCCAATCGGACGAAACTTCGCTGAAGTCCGCGCCGAGGAATTCGACCAATTTCCGGTATTGACGGACTGAAATGACGGGACGAATTCCGACCGTTTCGGCATTTTCGGTCGGCACGAAAATAATCGAATTGTCGCTTAAAACCCGCAGAAAATAATAATTTAGCGAGTCCGCGCCGCCGTCGCGCTGTTTGATGTCTTCGACGACGCACACGCCCTGAGTCGGATATGCAACCTTTTGCCCGATACTCAATTCCATAAAGCGTTTTCTCCTTTGCAGAAAATTTCAAAGATGAGAAAAGCAGCGAATCACAAATTTTTCGCCGATAAAAAAGAGCCTTTGCCGTTTCGTATAGCTTTAATATAGCACAACCCGCGGCGGACTTGAAAGGAATATTAAATATCGCTCGTAGTGTTCGGATTTGTATTGCTGTAATATTGTGTTCGTGTCAAAAACAACTCTTTTTGACGCCCGGAAAAATGATTTAAAATGAGAAATAAAACGATTTTTAGAATTATTTTGCTGATAAATTATGTATTGCTTGTCGCTTTCTCATTTTATTTAAGCCTCAATATTCCTCTATTCTTTTTGTCGTTGCCGTGGAGTATTTTTACATCATTCGCATTTATAGTTATTAATTCACATTCTAATACCGATAATTACGCTTATTGGCTGCTTCCGGGAGGAATTATAAATATGCTGATCTGGGCGGGTGTTTTATCTTATCTTGCGAATAATCCGAAATCTTCCGATGGAAAACGTATTTAACATCAATTCGGGATAAGAAATTTGCCTGATGGAACGCCGTCATCTTGACGGCACACGGCGCTGAAAGCGACGTCAAACGCTTCGATATAAACGAATCTTGATTGTTAAAGAAAACATCTGAGCGTTTTTCAAACGCTGTGCCGTCAAGATGACGGCGTTCCGTGCTTATCCCGAATTGACGTTATTTAATCTGAGATTTTCGGCAGTTCGATTGAGAACGTCGAACCTTTGCCGATGGTTGAGGTTACGGAAATTTCGCCGCCGTGCAGGCGGGCGAGATGTTTGACGATGGCGAGTCCGAGACCCGTGCCGCCGATGTCGCGCGAACGGGCGCGGTCGGTGCGGTAAAAACGCTCGAAAATTCTTTGCAGATGTTCGCCGGAAATGCCTTCGCCCGTGTCGGTCACGGAAATTAAATCGTTTCCGCCTTCTGTCGCGTGGCTGATGCTGACGCTTCCGCCTTCGCGGTTGAATTTGACGGCGTTATCAATCAGATTCGTGAGCATCTGTTCCAACCTGCCGGCATCGGCGAAAACGATTGTCTCATTCGACACTTCACTGATTAATTTGACTCGTTTTTCGGCGGCTTTGTTCGAGAGATTCATAAAGACTTCCTCGACCAGATTCGAGAGATTCGATTTTTTCGGTTCGATGGTGATCTTGCCCGATTCGATTGACGAGAGTTCGAGAATGTCGTTTATCAGATGATGCATCCGTTCGGCGTTGCGGCGGATAACGTTTAAGAAACGCAGATTGTTTTCCACGTCGTCAATCGCACCGTCTTCCAAGGTTTCGACAAACGCGAGAATCGAGGTCAAAGGCGTGCGAAGTTCGTGCGAGATATTCGAGAGGAATTCCTGACGGACATTTTCAAGCCGTTCGATCTGCGAAATATCGTAAAAAATCCCGATCGCGCCCCGTTTTTCGTCAAACGCGAACGGCGCGATTCGGACATCGTATTTTTTATCCGTTCCGACCATCGCCAGTTCGACATCCGATACTTTTTCTTCTTCGAGTGCCTTGCGAAACGCTTCGTGAAGATTCAGATCGCGGATAATTTCGCTCAGGCGTTTATTTTCAAGCGCGCCGTTGCTTCGCGCAAAGGCATCGTAAGCCGCCGGATTCGAAGCAAAAATCCGCGTGTCTTCGCCGATGACGATCACGCTTTCACGCATTGTTTTAAAAAGCTCGTTCAAGGTTGTGCGGGTTTGGTCTGTTTCGGCGTGTTTTTTTAAAAATATTGACTTTAGAAAACTCATTTTTGACCGATAAACCGATAACCGACTCCGACGACCGTTTCGATACAGTTGCCGCAATCGCCCAATTTCTGCCGCAGACGGCGAATGTGAACGTCCAAAGTGCGCGTGTCGCCGAAATAGCTGTAGCCCCAAACGCTGTCGAGAAGCTGTTGGCGCGTCGCCACGCGTCCCGCACTTTTGACGAGATGAACGAGCAGCGCGAATTCCTTGCGCGTCAGCTTCACATTTTCATCGCCGCAATTGACGCGCATATCCGCAAAATCAATCGTAATGCGGTCGTCTTTATAAATTTCAACCGTCGTTTCGTTCGTCCGACGCAAAACGGCGCGCACCCGCGCAACGACTTCTTTGACCGAAAACGGTTTGATGATGTAATCGTCCGCGCCGATGTCCAAACCGGCGATCTTATCGGCTTCGGCGGCTTTTGCCGTCAGCATAATGATCGGCGTTTTTTCCGTCAAAGGTTCGCGCCGCAAACGACGGCAAAGCTCCATTCCGCTCATTCCCGGCAGCATTAAATCCAGCACGATCAGGTTCGGCGGATTTTTTTCGTTCAAGGCGAGCCGTAAACCTTTTTCGCCCGATTCGGCAACTATCGGCGCAAAACCTTCGCGCCGGAAATTGTAAAGCAAACTTTCCGCAATGTCCGAATCGTCTTCGATAATTAAAATTTGTTGCATAAAAAAAGTGAAAAAGTGAAAGAGGGAAAAAGGGAAAAAGCGGCGCGGCAATATTCAATCGCCATTTTCACTTTTTCACTTTTCCCCTTTTTCACTTTCATTGATGTTTGATAAAAACGGCTTCCTTCATATAGACCGTCATCTCGCAAATGTCTTTGACGTAATCGCCGATCCTTTCCAGGTTTTTGGCGACGAACAAAAGCCGCGCGAGTCTGGTTGATTTGCTGGCATCCTGCGACATCGATTCCATTAATTCCGTCACCAGTCGTTCGTAAATTTTGTCAACTTCCGCGTCCTTCGCAATCAGATTCCGCGCTTTTTCCGAATCGTTTGACGTAAAAGCGTCGAGCGCGGCTTGCAGCATTTCGAGCGCGCGTTCCGCCATTTCGCCGATTTCCCCGTAGGATTTCAGTTCCGGCTCGTCGTTCAGTTCGAGAGCCGCTTTGGCGATGCTCGAAGCGTGATCGGCGATGCGTTCGAGCAGCGGCGTGATTTTCGAAATCGAAATTACGAGTCGTAATTCCCGCGCCACGGGTCGCCGCAAAGTCAAAAGTTCAACGCTCAGACGGTCAATTTCAAGTTCCATCCGGTCAATCACATCGTCACGCTCAAGCACCTGATTGGCAACGTTCGAGTCGCGCTGAACAAGCGAGTGAATCGCCCTTTGAATTGATAATTCGACCTCGCCGCCCATCAAAAGCAAACGGTCGCGCAATATGTCCAGTTCGCGTTCCAAAAGTTTTCTTTGCTCCATTACTAAACGACTTTAGAACAAAATTTCAAATAACGAAAGTGTCTGTTCGTTTGAAATGAAAGTGCAGAATATTACACGCGACTTAAGGCGATGTAAACAAAGTGTTAAAAAGATGTTAATTCGCAGGCGGAGAGTTTCGGGGTCGAGGTTGCGGGGCAAAGAAATTTCGATCTGAAATTTGAAACCTGAAACCTTTTAATTAGCAATGGAACGCCGTCATCTTGACGGCACACGGCGCGAATGCGTCGTCAAACACCTCGTTTTAGCGAATCTTGATAGTAAAAGAAGGCTTCTGAGCGTTTTGCAAACGCTCTGCCGTCAAGATGACGGCGTTCCGTCCGGCAAATTTCTTAACCCGAATTGACGTTAATTAGCGGTGGATTTTTTTATTTCTTCCTTTGGGCGAATCAAAATTTCCAGTTTGTTTGAATCGGTTTCGATTTCGCTCCATTTTTCGATGCCGAGATTGATTTTGGCAAGCGCGGCGGTCGGCATCGAAACGGTTTCGCCGGTCAGCATCCGCACCAGATTTTCAAAACCCGGATTATGCCCGATAATCAGAACCGATTCGTATTTTTCGTCGAATTCGCGGATCAGATTAAACAAAGTCAGCGGGCTGGCTTCGTAAATCCGCTCGTCAAAAATGATCGGTTTGGGAATTTCGGCAATTTCCTTGACCAGCACGGCGGTTTGTTTGGCGCGTTTGGCGGGCGAGCTGACGATAATCTGCGGACTCAAACTGCGTTCGTAAACAAGCGCGCCGATAAAGCGTGCGGCATCAAGACCGCGTGAATTTAACGGACGTTCAAAATCCGCCCAATCGGGATTTTCCCAGCTCGATTTGGCATGGCGTAAGATAAAAAGTGTTTTCATTGAGAACCTTGTTTATTGGTTAATTGTATTTTTTCTGAAATTGGCTATACCAACAAAAGTCTTCAACATCTTATACGGAATGATAAGAAAAATCTACCGCAAACGGCAAGAACTGTCAGAAATATTTATACCAAATTAATCTTCCGCCGCCGCGTCCTGTTCTTCGAGCAGAATCGGCGCGGGTCTGGCAATCGCTTCCAAAGTTGAAAAAATAAGTTTGCGGACGCTTTTTTTCTCGCCCGCTTTGAGCAGAATATCAGTCAAAGAGATTACGCCGAGCAGTTCTTTATCCTGATTGGTAACGCACAGACGTTTGATTTTGTATTTCCGCATTCTTTTCAAAACGTCCCGCACATCGTCTTCCATCGCACAGGTTTTAACCGGACGAAAATTCATTTCGCTTGCCGAAATGCTCGATGTGCGGCGGTTGCGCGAGGCGGCGGCGATGCAGATGTCGCGGTCGGTAATAACGCCGACGACGCATTTCGCAGGGTCAACCACCGGCACAATGCCGCAATCTTTTTCCCACATAATCTGCGCCGCTTTGGTCAGATTATCTTCCAAATGACAAAATCCGACATCAATCGTCATAACTTCAAAAACTTTCATAAATCCTTATTAGAAATTCCCGACAGATATGTTTTATTATCGTCTTAAAAGATGAAAACACAAACCATCGCCGCCATTGACATCGGCTCAAATTCACTCAAACTCGCCATTGTCCAAGCCGCTGCGAGCGATTCCTTTACCGTCATTTTGCAGGAACGCGAGCGCGTCCGTCTCGGACACGAAACCCTGAAAACGCATCGTCTTTCGGCGGAAGCGATCAATCTTTCGGCGGACGCGATTGCAAAATTCAGCGCGATTGCCAAAAGCCGCAATGCCGATTCGATTATCGCCGTGGCGACCGCTTCCGTCAGAGAAGCCGACAACGCCGCCGAATTTGTCAGCGAGATCAAACGGCGCACCGGCATTACGGTCGAAGTTCTCTCATCGCTCGAAGAAGCGCGGCTGATCGGCATTGCCGCCGCGCAAAATTGCAATTCGGGCAAAGGCACATTAATGAATATTGACATCGGCGGCGGTTCGACCGAACTTTCTTTGATGCAGGGCGGCGAACCGTACAAACTTTTTTCGATGAAGCTCGGCGCGGTCGGTTTGACCGAAAAATATATCGCGTCGAATCCGCCGAAGAAAAAAGAAATCGAAAACCTGCGCACTGAAATCGCGTCTGCGCTCGAACGTCCTTTGCGTAAGATAAAGGGCGAAACGTGGCAGATTTCCACCGGCACGTCAGGCACGATTTTGAATCTTGCCGCGCTGTTGAATTTTCAAAAACCTTCCGAAAAATCACAGCTAAAACCCGTTATCGAACTGAAAAAGCTGTCGGCACTCAACGAAATGACGGCGCGAATCACATTAGAAGAACGCGCCAAACTTCCCGTTATCAGCCCGCAACGCGCCGAAGTCATCGTCGCCGGCGGGCAGATTCTGGAAAACGTGATGCGCGCCCTGAAAATCGAAACCTTAGAGCCGTGCGGCTTTGCGCTTCGGGAAGGCGTTTTGATTGATTATCTGCGGATCATCGAAGCCGAGCGGCTGCCGCCCGTGCCGGATGTCGAAGACAAACGACTGCGCGGCGTTTTCGCAATCGGCAGACGTTACGGCTACGAGGAAAAACACGCTTTGCAGGTTGCCGATTTAGCCGAAAAAATCTTTGACCGGATCGCGCCTGCTTTTAATCTCAAACGTCATTGGCGCACATTGCTTTCCGCCGCCGCGCTGCTGCACGATGTCGGCTATCATATCTCGCACGAATCGCATCACAAACATTCGTTTTATTTGATAAAACATTCGGAAATTACCGGATTTTCGGAAAACGAAAAACTCGTCATCGCCAACACGGCGCGTTATCATCGCGGTTCGCTGCCGAAGGAATCGCATTCGGATTTTATGAAATTGTCTGAAAAAGACCGCCGAACCGTGACCGAACTAGGCGCGATTTTGCGACTTGCCGAAGCGCTCGACCACGGTTATGAAAGCCGCATTAAAGATGTCAAATTCAAACGTCTCGGGCAAAACGCGCATTTAACGCTTTTTGCCAAAGAAGACTGCGCCGCCGAACTGAGAGCCGTCGAACGAAAAAAAGATTTGTTTGAAGCCGTATTTAATACCAAGCTCGAAGCATCGGCACAAATGACTCGAAAATCTTGACCGTGCCGCGAAATTACTTTACCTTTCAAACATAGATCCCGATTTACCAAAAAAACAGGAGAAAAAAACAAATGTCTATGCTGAATGACTTTAAAGCGTTTATTGCGAAAGGAAATATTCTCGATCTGGCGATTGCCGTCATTATGGGCGCGGCATTCGGCGCGGTCGTCAAAAGTTTGACCGACGGAATTATTATGCCGGTCGTCGGACTTTTAACGGGCGGAATTGATTTCAAAAGCAAGGTTTGGAATTTAGGCGATTTGCCTGTCAGAGACGGTAAGGAAATAGAAGCGGCAATCGCGGCAAAACAACCGCTGATTTACTACGGGCAATTCATCAACGAAATCATTACTTTTTTGATTGTCGCCATTGTGATGTTTTTTCTGGCGCGTTATGCCATAAAATTGTTCAAAGGGCTGGAAGCCGAAGCCGAAGCCACGCCGCCGACCGGCGAAGAAGTTTTGCTGGCGGAAATCCGCGACCTTTTGAAAGGCGGGAAATAGTTGAAAGTTGATAGTGGATAGTTGAAAGTGAAAAACAAACTTTCAACTTTCAACTAAACTTATAAATTTCATCCGGCGTGAGGCAGAAGTCGAGCTTCACGTCAAACGCGTTTACGTCCGCGATTTTCTCTATCGGCGGAAAATGACTCAAACCGATTTTCAGGCAATCGGCGCGGCAGTTTTTCAAAAGTTTGTCGTAATAACCTTTGCCGTAACCGACGCGAAAACCTTCGCCGTCAAAAGCCAGCAACGGGACTAAAACCGCGTCAATCTTTTCGCTTTCGACCAGCTCGTTATGCGCCGGTTCGTGAATCATCCACGCATTTTGGATGAGTTCGGTAACGGGCGTAAATTTCAGATTTTCGAGTTCGTCCGTTTCAAAATTTATGCGCGGCACAACCGTTTCGATATGAGCAAACTCGAACCAGACGCGGTGCAGAATCAGCCGCGTATCAATTTCGTTAAACCGTTCAATCGGCAAAAAAGAGTGCAGATAATTGATTTTACTTAAATCAAAATTTTTGAAAAATCTTTCGGCAAGCTGCAAACTTTTTTCTTTTACTTCTTCCGCCTGAAAATTCTTGCGCTTTCCAAGATAAATTTTGCGGAGTTCGGATTTGAGCATAAACCTGAAAACCCTTGATAATTCTACATTCTACATTTTTCATTCTACATTGAATTGCAAATAAAGCGCATTATTTCCCTGCCGTTTAATGTAAAATTTACAATGTAAAATGTAGAATTAAATGGTTTTCAAGTGAATTTGCTTTTGAGTTTAACGGCATAACGGCGGCTGACGGCAAGCGATTCGCGAAAATTTTTCAGGCGCACTTGAAACGTACGGTTAAACCAGGTTTCGATTTCCTCAATTTCTTCCAGATTGATGATCGTTTGCCGGTGAATCCGCAAAAAATGTTTTTCGGGCAAACGCTCTTCCCATTCGCGCAGAGATTTTTCGAGCAGAAATTTTCTTCTGTCGGTCGTGAAAACTTCCGAATAATCGCCCGACGAATTGATGTGCGAAATTTCGCAAACCTTGAGAAAAACCGAGCGGCTGCCGACTTCGAGAAAAATGCGGTCGTCGAATTCAAACAAGCGCAAATTGGCTTTTTCGTCCGGTTTTTCCTCGTTTATTCTTTCGATCGCTTTTGCCAGACGTTCGGGATTGACAGGTTTGAGAAGATAATCGAGCGCGTTGACCTCGAAAGCGCGAATCGCGTAAGCGTCGAACGCGGTCACGAAAACGAGTTTAAAATCGCGGTCGGTTTTTTCCAATAAATCAAAGCCGTTTTCGTTTGCAAGCTGAATGTCGAGAAAAACGATGTGCGGCTTTTCGCGTTCGATCAAACAAACGGCTTCCGACAGATTTTCGGCTTCGCCGACGACGGCGATTTCGTCAAACTCTGCAAGAAGTCGCTGCATTTCTTTGCGCGCCAGACGCTCGTCGTCCACGATGATGGTTTTGTATTTCATCTTATTTTGCCACGAACAAACACGAAAGAACACGAACAAAGCTCTAAAAATTTTCGTGAAATTTTGTGTTTGTTCGTGGCTAATTTTTATCCGCTATCTCGATCCGCGCTCTGACGAAATCCCCGTCCTGTTCGAGTTCGAATGTTCCGGTATCGCCGAAAAGTTTTTCCAAACGTTCGCGGACATTTCTCAAACCGATTTTCGTGCCGCCGTTTGAATTGCCGTTTGAATTGCCGTTTAATTTACCCGAATTTGAAACTTCTAAAATCAGTTTATCATTCAAAACATTCGCCGAAACTTTAAGTTTCAAAGGCTTTGCGCTCGTCTGCAGACCGTGTTTGACGGCGTTTTCGACCAGCGGATTAAGGAGAAAACACGGCACTTTGAAATCTTCCGCCGCCGGTTCGATCTCAAATCCGACTTCCAATTTATCCTCAAACCGAATTTTTTCGATCGCCAGATAATTTCGCACGGCTTCGAGTTCTTCGCGCAGAGGGATTTTTTTCGCACTTTCGTTGAGCAACGAAAACCGCAGAAATTCCGACAACTGCGTGATCATCTGCTTGGCGCGGTTTGCGTCCTCGTCAACCGAAGCGCGAATCGAATTGAGCGCGTTGAAAAGAAAATGCGGATTTAATTGATAACGCAACATTTCGAGCTGCGCTTTATCGGCAAGCGCCGCCGATTGCAAAGCGCGTTCGCGTTCTGCCTGCCATTCGCGCCAGAATTTGATGCCGAAATAAAGCGCGCTCCACGTCAGCAGAGTGATCCCGAAATCCAAAGTATCGCGCGGCGCTTTGGCATGCGCCGACGGAAAATCGAAATTGTCGCTGATTGACCAGTAAAAAGCGTTCGAAAGATACGTCCAGATAAATCCGAATGTGACCGAACAGGAAATCGAAAGCCACGCCGCAAGCCCGAAATTCTGCGTTTTGACAAAGCGTTTGTAAACCAAGCGCATCAGACAGGTCAGCCCGAAACCGATCAATGCGCGGACGAATTTCGTCTGAAATAAAAGCCGCGCGCTTCGGTCGGGCGGAAGGACGGACAAAAAAGTGATGCAGATCATCAGCCAGTAAAACAGCCAGCCGGCGATTTGCAGCGTCCAGAAAGAAGGCAGACGATTTTTCAGCGTGGCTTTCAGCATTATTTCGCCGGCGGCGTTTTCTGCTCGGCGTAGAAAGATTTATTGATTATTTTCCACTCGCCGTCAATTTTCAGCAAGGTCATATAGTCGGTAAATTTAACGGTCGGGTAATCCAACACGACTTTCGCAATCGCCGCGTTTCCCGCCACGTCCAGAATCTCGAACGAGCGTTTGCGCGCGGCTTCGTCCGCCGCCGGCTTGCCCGTAAAACGCGCCGCGAATTCTTCAGTCGACCATTGATTAAATTTTTCGTTCGCAAAAAACATCACTTTCGCTTCCGCGTGAAAAGCCTTGCGGATCAATTCGCCGTCGCCGGTCGCGTGCGCTTTAATGTAATTTTCAAGCGGAACGGCAACCGTTTTTTTGTCGTCATCCGTCATTTTGAAGCTGATTTTCTCTTCGGGATTTTTGCGCGATTGGGCGTAAAACGATTTATTGACGATCTTCCATTCGCCGCCGATTTTCAAAAGTGCGAAATAATCAACGAAATATGTGTTCGGATAATCGAGAATGATCTTGCCGATCGCCGCATTTCCCTCGACATCAACCATTTCGATCCAACGCTTGCGCTGCGCTTCGTCGGCGGCAGGTTTTCCGCCCGAACCTTTGATGTATTCGGCACTCGTGCGCTGCGAAAACTTCCCTTCGCGGACAAAAAGCAGACGCGATTCCGCAAGAAAAGCCTTCTGGTGAAACTCGCCGCTGCCGGTCGCGTGTCCCTGCAAATAATTTTCAAGCGGCAACCGAAGCGCTTCTTTTTCCTGCGCAAAAGCCGTCATCGAAAGTACTCCCGAAATTAATAATAAAAAAATAAAATTTATCATAAATGCTCCTTAAACTAACCTTTGATTTGCTTTAACGCTTTGACGAACGCCTGCATTTCATCGTTTGTTCCGATCGTTACACGCGCCCAACCGCCTCGCGGATTGCCGAGCCAGATATTATGCGCGCGCATTTTGTCGCCCAGATCGCTGAGATTTTCGCCCGTGTTGAGCCAGACAAAATTAGCCTCCGAAGGCGCGTATTTCAAATTCATTTTGTCCATCTCGCTCAAAAAAGTGCGGCGCGTTTCCGCGTTTCTCCGGCGGCTCTGTGTAAGAAAATCAACGTCCGAATAAGAAGCGAGCGCGGCGTTGATGCTTAGATTATTAAACCACGTCATCCGAAACTTTTTGAGCCTCTGCGCCAAATCCGTCCGCGCTAAACCGTAACCGACGCGCAAGCCCGCCATTCCGTAAATCTTTGAAAATGTTCGTGAAACGATGACGTTTTCGCTTTTCTTAACAAGGTCAACCATCGAATTTCGCGGGAAATCGTCGGTGTATTCGAGATACGCTTCATCAGCAAAAACGGGCGTTTTCTTCGCCGTTTCAGAACAAAACGAGCGCAGTGCGCCGTCGGGCGAAAGCCCTGCCGTCGGATTGTTCGGATTGCAGACATAAACGAGCGAAGTGTTTTCGCCAACGAGTTTCGTCATCGCACCGAAATCATGTTCAAACTTTTCGTTGAGCGGAACCGATTTCACTTTCGCCCCGAGATTTTCGGCGTAACGCATCAGCGACTGAAAAGTCGGATTCGGTGCAACGATTTCTTTTTGCCCGAAAGCGATTGCCGCCATACATAAAATCTCGCCCGAACCCGTTCCAAGCACGACGTTCTCCGCCTTTAAGCCTTCGCGTTCGGCGATCTGCTGTTCGAGTTTCGCCACCAGATCGGGATGCGCGTAGCGGTTTCCTTCGCTCAGCGAATCGAGAATCGCGGCTCGCGCCTTCAGCGAAAAACCGTACGGATTTTCGTTCGAAGTCAGCTTGATTAATTTGCCTGAATTATTTTGCGCGTTGGCTTCGGGCTTGAAATCAAAAGAAGTAAAAGCCAGAGCGGCTCCCGACAAAGCCGATATTTTCAGCCATTCGCGGCGCGTTGGTTTGATTGACATAAAAGATTTTTTCTCCTCGAATTTGTTCTTTTCGGAATATACGCGGAAATTTACGAATTGGTTAGAAAAAATCTGTCAGCGGTTAAAATAAGCGTTTAGCGGTCGGGAAAACCGCTTCGGGTTCGGCTTTGAAAAAATTTAGTAATTGGAATATAAATCTAATGCGCCGCTCAGGCGTGTGCGGTATTTTTCGAGATGTACGGTGTCTTTTTCCGCTGCGAGGCGTTCGATATCGGGCGCGTAATTGATAAAATTGATCGCCTTAACAAGCGGCATCAGCTCGACGACTTGATTTTCCTTTAAGCCGTAGCCTTTCAGAAAAAGCTGTTTTTCGTCAATCGAAAGATCGTGCAGCGCGATGGATAATTCCCACGCCGGCGCGAGATTCGAAGTGCAGTTTTCCCAATCGAGAAAAGCCGTGATCTTGCCTTCATCGTTAACCATCACGTTTTTCAAACGAATGTCGCCGTGGTTGAGCGCCGGTTTCGTTTTTTGTTTGCCCGCGTCGGTTAAGATTTTACGCAGTGTTTTTACTTGCGAAGCGTCAAGCATTTTCCGTTTTTCAAGCGTCTGTAGTCGGTCCTCGAAATTCAGTTCGCACTCCAAAAACTCCTGCCACGATTCGTTACGCGAAAGCAGATTGCTCGACCAATCGAATGTCGAGCCGAAACCTTCGGTCTTGATTGTGTTAATCAGCGCCGCATAGTGTCCCATTTCTTTAACGATTTCCCATCTTTTCGAATGAGTCAGCGCATTGTTGCCTTCGACGACACGCGAGATCATAAACGGCTGGTTGATGACGTGGCTGCCGACTTCGAGAATTTCCGGTATCGGCACGCCGATTTCCCGCGCTCTGTTCTGCGCCCATTGTTCCTTGATAAACGAATTGATGCGCGCCGGATCGGGACTTATCCGCACGATAAAATCGCCTTCCGCGTGCAGGACTTCGAAGACGAAATTTGAAAGCCCACTCGTTTTATGCAAAATGCGGCGCGGCTTTTTATTGCCGAAATGATGCGCGATCACGGCGCGTGCCATTTCCTTCGCATTCCTGATATCTTTTGCCGCGCCGGCGTTTTTGTCTGTAATCATTTAGTTATATGTTAAATTTCGGAGTTTACGTTTATGTTGCCGAGTTTAATATTTCCCGCTGAAAATCCGCCAGACGGAAAAGAAAATCGCCGAGTTCGAAAGACGTGTTGATTCTTACCGTTTCGGTCAAACCGCGAAACGGGAAATTCGGATTGCTGCCGACCTGCACCGCTAAACCGATGCCTTCTAAAAACTTGTCCATTTCCGAATCGCCCGCGCCGATCGAATGCGCGAGATCGAACCCGAGATATTTGGCGATCTCTTCGGTTCCGGTCAGTTTATTAACGCCTTTGTGCGTGAAAAAATTACTTCGCTTCGTGTGCTGGTAAGCCATCAGCTGATCTTGCGAAACTTCGATCAAAAGAAAGATCATACAGATATCTTCGGCGTGAAGCTGTTCGCGCAGTTTTTCTAATTCGACCGCCGTCACCGACGAAGCGCTCGTGTATTTTTCCTTAACGTGAATCACCTTTTCGGCGACCGGAGTCCAGATGATCTCGCCCATCCGCCAATCGCGCGGGTAATAAAACAGCAGGCAATCGCGCACACCGCCGTCGAGCAAGCCCTGAACGCCTTCCAAAACTTCGTCGATTTCGATCGCGCCAAGCGGAAAAGCATCGAGTTCTTCAAAGCATAACTCCTCATTTTCATCGCGCGTCACATAACCTATCTGGCTGCCGTAAAGCGAGACGACCGGAATCGGCGCATTCGCGATCGCGAGCCATTCCTTGCCGAACGTCCGCATCACCGAAAGCGGAAACCTGAGCGAATTCAAAACGACCGGGCGACCGAGATCGTAAATCTGCTTGAGCCCGATTTCAACCGATTCGGGAATATAAACGCGTCCGTGTTCCTCGTGAACCGCCGTTCCGTCAAGATCCACAACAACCGCGCCGTCCGACGCAAACCGCGACTGCATCAAAAACTTGCGTAACACGTCATCAAACTCGTATTTCTGTATGGCTTTCATAGCTTTTTACCGATTCATTATTAAAATTTTATGAGTCTGCAAAAGCTATGCCTTGAAGATTTTAAGACAGGATATTTTTCGTTTTCTATGAAATAACGAATTTAATCTTAACCGCGTTTTTTATTCGGTCGCTTTTTATTCGCGGGAGCCGGCTTGACCGAAGATTCGTTCGCCTTAAAAGCCTGATCGTTCTTTAAATCGCTGCTTGTTTTGTTTGCCGCCAGAAGTTTTGAATCTTCCAAAATTTTCTGCGCCGCTTTGGCGGCTTTGCTTAATCTTTTTTTTGCTTGTGCCATATTATTGTGTCTTCGTTCGGATTTCGCTTATAACTTTCAAGTCGTTTGTCTAATTCCAGTTTTTCGGCTTCGGACAAAGGCAATTCTTCGGGATTTTTCCCGATGGTGTCCTAAATATCTTCGACGATTTGCACTCTTTCCGCGATGCTAAATTGTAAAATTTCCGATACTTGCATATTTCAAATCTTAATCCCGATAAATAAACTTTGCAATAAATTTTCTCCTAGCCTTTCTCAATCCAGCCGCCGCCGACAACTTCTTCGCCGTGATAGAAGATCGTCGCTTGTCCGGGCGTGATGGCGCGTTGCGGTTCGTCGAAAACTACGCGGGCGCGATTATTTTCAAGAGCATAAATCGTTGCGTTTGCGGGGTCGTGGCGATAACGAACCTTTACTTCGGCGCGGACGGGTTCGTTTGGTTCGTCGAACGCCACCCAATTAACGCCTTTTGCCGTAAATTCCAGACAATCGAGTTCTTCTTTTTCGCCCGCGATGATTTGATTTTTGGCGCGTTCGATCTGCACGACGTAGAGCGGTTTTTCGTGCGCGATGCCAAGCCCGCGCCGCTGACCGATCGTGTAGCGGTGGATTCCCGTATGTTCGCCGATCTTTTCGCCTTTCGAGTTAACGATTTCGCCGCCAGTCGGAAGCTCGTCCAAGCGATTTTCGTGTTCCAGATAACGGTCAATAAAACCCGAATAATTCCCGTCCGGCACAAAGCAGATTTCCTGCGATTCCTGTTTTTCGGCGGTGTAAAGATTAGCCTCGCGGGCAATGTCGCGGACTTCGCTCTTTAACATCTCGCCGAGCGGAAAATACGAGCGCGAAAGCTGATCTTGATTTAATTCCCACAAAAAATAGCTTTGGTCTTTCCAATGATTGCGCCCGCGAAAAAGCCGGTAGCGATTCGCCTTTTCATCGTATTCGACACGCGCATAATGCCCGGTCGCAACTTTATCGCAACCTAAACTGATCGCCATTTTGTCGAGCGAAGCGAATTTCAGACGCGAATTGCACGCGACGCACGGAATCGGCGTTTCGCCCGAAAGATAACTTTGGACGAAAGGTTCGACGACATCGCGCTCGAAATCCTTTTCCAGATTCAAAACGTAAAACGGCATTCCGAGCGTTTCGGCGACGCGCCGCGCGTCGTAAACGTCGTCCAATGAACAGCAGCGCGACGGCAAAGGATCGCCGTTTTCGTCAACCGAAATCCCGCGCCGCTGATTCCAGAGCTGCATCGTAAAACCGACAAGCTCGTGTCCCTGTTCTTTTAAAAGCGCCGCCGCCGATGAAGAATCCACGCCGCCGCTCATTGCTACTGCTATTTTCATTTCTCTAAAACCCCAAAAATGCTATTTTCGCCAAAGCGAACTATAATTATAACAAACGCTCGAAAAATGTTATTAGAGCCGCCGATTTTATGAAAAGATGCCCGCAATGCAACAGCGTTTTCGATGATTCGCTGGATTACTGCACGAACGACGGAACGAATCTCATCAAAGAAACTTTTGTTTTGCCGTCGCAAGCGTCACAGATAGACACGGAAGAAGCAACCGTCATCCGTCAAGAACCGATCACGATTGACATTCCGAACAATAATGCGCCCGCGCCGACCGAACAGTTAAATTACCGGATTCCGCCGACGGAAACGATCATTCCCGTCGTCGTTGAAAAACCTCGAAATACCGGAAAATATCTGCTTTTTCTGGTTCTCGGGCTGGTTCTCGGCGGATTATCGGTTCTGGCGGCGGTTCTTTTTTCGATTTATCTGTTTCAGGAAAACCCGCCGCCGACCGTAAATCAAAATTCATCCGTAAATTCCGCGCAAACTCCGAAACCGACGCCGACGCCGACGCCCGTGACGGCGAGCGCGAAACACGAAAAACGCACCGACGACGCGGACGCCGATTTTAACGGGCGCGTGATTACTCTGAATGCTTACATTCGTTCATCGCCGAACCGCAGCGCAAAGGAAATTGACGTTTTACCGATTGACGACCGTTTGGAAATCGAAGAACGCGAAAATGAAAACAGCCCGTGGTATCAAGTCACCTGCGAACACGGCACGAGCGGTTGGATGCACGGCAACACGATCGAATACACACGGTAAAATCATCCGGCTTGAAAGGCGAGATAAATAACCTTTCGATTCGCGCCGCTTTGAAGTTTTCGCGCCCAAGAGGTTTCGAGCCGCGACCATTCGACGGAACTCAAAACGCCGCTTTTGAGCGTTTCAAAACCCGCCGCTTCGTATTTCGGTATCAAAGTTTTTTGCAGATATTCTTCGGAAAGTTTCGGCAGATCGAGCCGTTCGATTTCCGTGCGGTCACGTTCTTCGTCAATGCCGATGATAATTTCCAAAAGGCATTCGGGCGCGGCAATGCGGCGCAAAGAACGAAGCGCATTTTCATCGCCGAGCGCGACGGCGCGAAGCAGA
This sequence comes from Pyrinomonadaceae bacterium, assembly GCA_022843305.1. Lineage (GTDB taxonomy): Bacteria > Acidobacteriota > Blastocatellia > Pyrinomonadales > Pyrinomonadaceae > JAFDVJ01. Next base: position 50,304 of record JALHNX010000004.1, read on the forward strand.
CTGCCCCACGGAAAATGGATGTGAATCTCGTCTGCCGCCGCATTCAGTTCAGCGGGAAGATCTTCGATCGCCGCCTGCGCGAACAGAACATTCGGCAGACCGCCTTTCGACGGTTTGCGCGTCGCCTTCATCGAGATTTTTTCGAGCGGTTTCGCGTTCGCGTCGATCCCGATGTAGAACTTTCGGGGGTTCGACTGCGCAGACCGGTACACAAAGCGACCGTCGCCCGTCCCGATGTCCACGACCACGCCTTCGCCGGTATGGTTCGATAAGTTTTCTAAAGGTTTCTCTGTCGAGTTATCAGATTGTACTGCCACGAATTGCCTTAATCATAACTTTTTCATTATAGCCGTTTAGCGCGGAACTTCAACCGTTTTGATGATGTCGGAAATGACCGCATCGGTGGTCGCGCCGTCGAGTTCGGCTTCGGCGCGTAATGCGAGGCGATGCCGCAGAACCGGCGCGGCAACGTCGCGGATGTCGTCGGGTGTCACGAAATCGCGTCCGTGAATCGCGGCGAGCGCTTTTGAACATAACAATAAAGCGACCGAAGCGCGCGGGCTTGCGCCGTAAAGAATCGTCGGATGCGAGCGCGTCTTTCTAATAATCTCGACGATATATTTCTGCACGCCGGGTTCGAGCCGCAGCTGGCGAATCTCGGCGCGGCAATGCTGAATCGCGGCGACATCGCCGAGCGGCAAAACGTCAATCTGTTCCAGACGGCGCGAATTAAACCCGCTGTCCCAGCGCGAAACGATTTCCAATTCGGCTTCGGGCGACGGGTAATCAATGATAATTTTGAGCAAAAATCTGTCCAGTTGCGCTTCGGGCAAAGGATAAGTTCCCTCGTATTCGATCGGGTTTTCGGTCGCCAGAACCGTGAACAGCGGCGAAAGCGGATAGCGGTCGCCGTCAATCGTCGTCTGGCGTTCTTCCATCGCTTCCAAAAGGGCGGCTTGCGTTTTCGGCGGCGTGCGGTTGATCTCGTCCGCGAGCAGAATATCGGTAAAGATCGGACCGTGGCGCAGAGAAAATTCCGTCGTCTGCATATTGAAAACGTTCGTTCCCGTAATGTCCGAAGGCATCAAATCGGGCGTAAACTGGATGCGCGAAAACTGTGCGCCGATGATTCGCGCCAGCGTTTTGACGGTCAGAGTCTTCGCCGTGCCGGGAACGCCTTCGATCAGCGCGTGTCCTTCGGCGAGAACGGCGACCAGAATTTGTTCGATAACTTCGTCCTGCCCGACGATGACTTTGCGAAGTTCGTTCAAAATATGTGCAACGGTTGATGGTGTATATGTCAGCATTTCAGATTTCAAATTTCAGATTTCAAATTTTTACAACTCATTTTGACGAGTCATTCTGCATTTTACATTTTGAATTCTACATTGAATCGCATAAAAACCTGTTTCTTTATCTGCAATTTAATGCAAAATGAAAAATGTAGAATGTAGAATTATTTTGTCTTTAAAGAACAAAATCAAGCAGCGTTTTGATTGCCAAAATCAAAACTGCCGCGATAAAAATTCTTTTGAGCCAAACGTCGCTCAACTTCGTGACGGTTTGTGCGCCGATGTATGCGCCGACGAACATCGTAACCGCTAAAATAAAGCCGAGCCGGTAATCTACTAAACCTTGCCACATAAAGATTAAAGTGGCAATTGCGGACGAAAAAATATTTATCAGTTTGGTCGAAGCGACCGATTCGGTGAACGTCATGCCGAAAAACGCGACGTAAACCGCCGTCAGCATCGTGACGTAGCCGCCGCTGTAAAGTCCGCCGTAAATGCCGAGCGCAAAAGTTAAAACGTAAGTCAAAACCGTTGCTTTAGTCGAAATTTCAGCCGACGCGGCAATTCCCGAATCGCGTTTGACCAAAGTAAAGATCGTGACCGCGATCATCGCGATCGAAACCAGCAGTTTGATGTTCGCGGGCGTGATCAGCAAAACCAGAAACGCGCCGATTGCCGATGAAATCAGCGTGATAATAATAAGCGGCGTAACTTTTTTCGTGTCAATTATTCTGCGGCGCAGAAACGGGATCGTCGCGCCGATGTTCATAAAGGTCAGCCCGAACATATTTGTCGCGACCGCCGTTCGCGGGTCAATGTCGAACTGAAACATCACCGGCACGGTGATCAGCGAATTGCTGCCCGTGACAACGCCGATGATGCTTGTGACAAAGAACAAAATTATCAGTAAGATCCAGGCGTTGATCGGCATCATTTAATTTTAACGCAAAGGCGCAAGGATTTTTATTTTTTACTTTTGCCTTTTTATTTTTTACTTTTCTTGCGGCGCAGTAATCCGAGTTTTTCTTCGATCTCGCGCAAGCGCGTCGTCAGGCGTAAGACTTCTTTTTTGTTCGTTTTATCGCCGTGCATCACGTCTTCGCATCTTTGCATTAACTGTTCGAGTTCGGCGGCGTTTTCGTCCGAAAGACGCTCGACAATCAAAAGTGCCAAATCCTGTTTCCGCGTTTTCAAAGCGTCAACGCCGACGAGGCGCGAAACGCGCCGACGAAAATCCGTGTAAATGTTTTCAATCGCCAGATCGTAGCCTTTCGTCCGCTGTTGGAGTTCAGCCATCGCCGAAACGTATTCGAGTTTCGACAGGCGATTCGGTTCGGGTTCGGGAACGGCGCGCGCGAAACGGCGGCTTTGCGAAAGAAAGACCAGCCCGATCAGCAAAGCGATTTGCAGAAAAACCGGAATCACGGGCGTTCCCGCGAAGAATTGTAAAAAGCGGTTCGAGCTTGACCCGAAGCCCTGATGATATTCGTCAAAAGCAATAATTCCATCACGCGAAGCAACGACATTGATCGCCAGTTGCACGTTGTCAACCAGATTTATGCCGCCGTTGGAGACGATATACGGGTCGCTCAAAAAGACGATCCGCCCCGCGCCGTAAGACACATCAACCAACAGATTTCTGCCATCCGCGTTCAGATGCACGACCGGCGCGTTCAATGCAGTCGTTTCATACTCGTCGTCGAATGTTTCAACCGGCTCAGACCTTAAAACGGGTTTCGGTGTCGGCATCGGCGTTTTGACACGCACGACCGGCGCATCGTCGTCTGCGGTTCCCGAATCTTGACCGCGCCCGGTTCCCGAACCGCTTCCTAATCCGCCGCCCTGCCCGCCCGAATTCGGTGTCGGTGTCGAAAAGGATTTCGGCGGCGTTTGGTATTTCGGTGTCGGCGTTTTTGCAAAAGTCGGAAACGGCGCGGGATCAGACAAACGATTGTTTGCTTTCTCTTCGATCTGCTCGGCAGTCAAACGCTCAAAATTTACCGAGGTTGCAAAGGCGGAAGACTGCACGCCGTTGACGCTTTTCGTGTAAACGCTTGGCTGAACCGGCTTGGCGGCTCTGATGCCGGTCGTCATCTGGGTCTGGTCGGAAGCGTCGGTCGTGTAATACGGCTGTTGGAAAGCCGAGTTGAAAAAAATTCGCCAGTTCGCCGTGGTTTTCACCAGATTCGACGGCGGAGCGCGGTCAATGACGACGAGCTTTCCGCCTTCGGAAACCCATTGCAGAATCTTTGCCGCGTCTTCATCGGTAATCTCCTTGCGCGTCCGCCCGATAATCACGAAAGTCGCAGGTTTATTTTTATTATCAATCAAAAGTTCGGCGGGCGATTCCTGCCAACGGACGGGTTTTCTGCCGGTTTCCGTCAGCAGATCGTAAAAAGCGCGCGTGCCGGTCGAGCCGAGATTATAGGTCGAACGGTTCGGATACGCCTCGCTGTCGAGTTCTTTTTCCTTCTGCGTGTAGGAAACGGCATTAAGCCCGATCAAAATGACGATCAGGACGGCTAAACCTAAAATTATGAAGACCTTTTGTTTCATTTATCATTTATCATTTATCATTTATCGGCTGAAACCTGATAAATGATAAATGTTGAATGTTCAATGCGTTTCGCTTACCGCTTTTTGATAATTCTGCTTAAATTCGTTCCAATCGGCTTCGTCCGCAGTTTCAAAACCATACCAATGACGCTCGAAAGTATTGGTCAAGCCGTTCATATTTTGATAAAGCACTTGTTTTTTGCGCACGTCGCGCAGGTAGTCGCGGTTGGTTTTATGCTGTGCGAGACCGATGATTTTGCGGTCGCTCAATTCACACAAAAGCGCGATGTAGCCTTTCCGAATCGCGCCGCGCAGGTTTCCGCTGCGCGCCATCGCTTCGGCTTCGTCAAAAAGCGTCTGCGCGTTTTCGTTCGCCGAGAGTTTTTCGCCCAAAATAACACGTTCGCCTTTGTCTTCCTTTTCGCGGCGGCGGAATCTGCCGGCTAAAAACGGCGCGAAACGATAGATCAAAAACGCGATAAAGCCCAAAACGACCACATAAACCAGAATCTGCAGCCCGAGCGAAACCGTCTGAAAACCTTGTCCCGTGCTTTCGGGAACGTCGGGTTGCGGAAACTTTTGGTTAAACCAATCGCTGATTCTTTTCTGCATTCGGTCAAACCAGCTTTCCTGCTGCTCTTCGGGTTTCTGATACTCGACGCGGCGCAGAATTTCCGCCAGTTTCCGCTTTTCTTCGTCCTTTGAACGGTTTGAAGCGGCGGCGGTTTCGAGCTGCTCGATCTTTTCTTCGATTGCCGCCAAACGCTCGCTGATTTCCGTCAAAATCAGACGGCGTTTCGCCTGATCTTTGGTTTCTCCTTCAAACTCTTTGAGCTTCGTTTCGAGCCATTGATTGCCCGTTTCGATCAGTGTTCCTTCCCACTCGACCTTTTCGGTTGCAGGCAGATTTTTGCGGATTCCGGCAAGAATTTCGCGCTCGTATTCGAGGTCATACAAATCGGCATCGTCGGCAACTTCGTCAACATAATCAATCAGTTCCCGCGTCAACGCATTGGCGGATTTGATGCCTGCGCGGTATTCGGCGAGCGTTTCGGCAAAACAATCAAGCGGCGAAAACAAAAGGCAAAAAACGGCAATCGCCAAAAACTTTTTGGCGGTTTCGCAGTAATTTAACTTTTTACCGAATTTCATAAAAAGCTTAAAAATCTAATCCAATCCAAGCACTGAAGACGATTTGCGTTTTGGTATTGACGGCTGATTCGGCGGCGGATTTGCCACGTAAGCCTGCTGCGACAGTGCCGGATGCAACGGATTAATAAATTCGCCCGGAACCGCCGGGATTTCGCCCAAACGCCGCGCCGCCATCAGTTCGATGTCGTAGCCTTCGTGCCGCACGCGCTCGTCAACGTAGAGCAGACATAAGCCGGTCATCAAAACCGGCATCAGCAAGATCAAACTCATCTGCCAGATAAACTGGCTGGCGATCTCATACCACGCCGGCACAAGGTCGGCATCATAGGTAAAAACCTGCACGCCTTCGATCCACGCATACCAGCCGAGCGGCACGTAAAACAGCGCGAGCGCCGAATAGATCGCCAGAATGGTGAAAACGAACAGCGCGTAGAGGCTTTTGGCATTGCCTCTCGAAAGCGCCGAGCTCCTGCCGATCGCCGACGAAATGCCCTGCCCTTCGACGAGCATGACCTGCGGAATATATGCGAAATTCGCCGCGATCAAAAAGAAAAGCCAGCCCGCGCCGAAAAGTATCGCCAAGGTGACCGCGATCGAGAGGATCGTCGCGATGAACGGCGAAAAGCTGAATGCCAGGACGATCAGAGAAACGGCGATCATCGCGATGATAGAGCCGATCAAAAGCACGAAGAAGCCGATAGAACCGAGCAGAAAAGCCATAAACGCCGAAGCCGCGAGCAATCCGAAAATGCGCGATCTGACATTGCGGTAGGTTTCCCGGAACGTGATCGGTTCGCCGAACAGCAGATGCCGGACCAAATTGCGCGACGCGCCGCCCATCACCGTCAGCATCGCGATCGTTTCGACAAACCAGATGAACAGACTTCCCATCCCAAGAAACCAGTAATAAAAAGTCGTCTCCTCCGGACGGTTGACCATATCAACATTAAAAAGACTGCGCGCCAGAAACGTCCACGCGACGGAAATCAGCGTTCCGACCAGCACGGGCGGCGCGGCGATCCAGATAAAAGTCCAGAAATTTTTACGATAAAATCGCACAGCGCGGTCAATCAGATCTCCTGCACCGAGCGGCGAAAGCAAAAGGGTTTGTAAATCGGAAGTTTGCAGCGACATAACCCGAAACCGTAAGCGAACGGACAAACAGTTAAAATTTTATTTCCAACGAAAAAGTTTCCTGCGCCGTTCTTACAGCTTATATCGTGACCTAAACCTTATTTAGATTCCGTACTAAAAGAGCCGGGATCAAGCGGTTGGTTAAAAAAGAATTCCGAAAATTCCGCTTTATACTCGTATTCTCTTGTTCCTGCCGCCCCTTCAAGCAGCAGATAAACACGGTATGAATGCGGCAAGTTCATATCGGATTCTTTTTTGTAATTTGAAAAATCTTCAATCAACGTTTGTTTCTGCTCACGTTGCTGCGCGGAAGAGTCAGGCGTTGATCCCTGCACTGATGAAATAACACGCCGGTATTCTGTGCGCAGATGCTCGTAGGTTTGGTTGTCAATAAAAATTCTTATCTGCAAATCCGAGCCGCCTTTCGGCGAATAACTTAGTTCGAATGCCTCTCTGTCATTGATTTTTTTCGTCCCCTCGAATCCCACCTTGGCTTTTCGATTCGATAAATCGGCGAGAGTCCAGGCGGATGAAAGAGTTCCGCCAAGCAATCCTTCCTTGGTAATCGCCGAGTAACGATAAATAAAATCGCCGAGTTCCGAGCGTGCATTACTGATGGCAAAAGCGACTTTGGATTTTTTGCCGTCAAAGATAATTGTTTCAGCCGGGTATGACGGAATGGCGAAAGTCATTCCAAACAGTATCTTGTCGGCTTCGGAAGCAAAAACGATCTTCCCGTTTCCGCCCGTTCCTTTTCTGAGAACCGTATATGACACAAGTCCGGTGGCTACCTGGTTTTTCAAATTTTTACGTTTTTCCGCCGTCCCGATTGTCTCCAGGTGTTTGGCGATTATTTCTTCCGGCTTCATTTTTTGTCCTGAAACGCCGACCGAGGATAAGAGGATAAAAATCATCGCCAAGGAATAAACGACTGAAAAGAAACGCAAGTTTTTCATAATAATTCTCCTGTAATTTTTAATGTAATATCGAATCAAATCGGCTAACAGGTAAAGTTCGGATTTAGTGTTACTAACCTTAACAGCCGAGCCTAAAAGACCGCTTTTAACAAAATACGCGCCGGTAATTTGAATTGGTATAATGCCGTCTCAGAATAAAAGAAACGCTTCGTATTTTAGCACGAACTTCGATAAAAAAGGCAGAAGTCATATGACTTCTGCCCAAAATATACCGATTTATACCGGAATATTAGAATTCAAGCCGACCCGCAAATTGGATAATTCGCGGTGAAAAGCCTGAACCGATACGACCAAAATTGGTGCTGTTAATATTTCCGTTAGCCGGGAAATTTCCGACAAAGAAGTTTACATTGTTCAGAACATTGAAAGCTTCTCCGCGAACCTGGAAGCGGACCCGTTCGGTAATTCTGAAATTCTTCATCAACGAAGCATCCCAGTTCAAGAAGAACGGACCGTTCCATTGATTACGAGCCATTGAACCGGTTTGTCCCGGCGCATTGTTAAAGAACGCCTGACCGGCAAACGCGGCGGTTCCGAAACCTTCCGCACCGCGTCCGCTGCCGAGAGCCGAACAATTTCCTGCAGCAAGATTTGTCTGATTGATATTAATCGCCGCCGGATTGATAAAAAAGACTCCGCACGGTGTTCTGAAAATACCGATCAAGTTCGCAATTTCATCGTTGGTTAAGTTAGAACTAGCCGTTTGTCTTCCCGAACGACCCGCACGATTAAGTGTTCCGCGCGGATCGGTGATTGAAAACGGCGCACCGGAAGAAACACGAACAATAGATGTAAACTGCCATCCTCCGAGGAAGAAATCAACGATACCGCCTTGATTCAAGAATCGCCTGTTTTTACCGATCGGCAATTCATAAATGGTATTAAAGTTGAAAACATGCTGCGTATCGAAATCCGCACGGGCATACTCGTTTTGCTGATTCGCATTGTCAATAAGCGGATCAAAACGTGTTTGTCCGACACCGCTCGAATCCGTTAACGCTTTTTGCAGGGTGTAATTTGCCTGGAAGTAGAACCCGCCCGAGAAACGACGGCGAACTTCCATTTGGAGCGAGTCGTAACGAGACTTGGAAAAATTACCGAGCAGGTCAACTACGCCCGTATTCGGATTCGCCAGAAATAATGAACTTACACCCGGAAAAAGACCCGGGTTGGTAACATACAAAAAGGCTAAATCAGCAGGAATACCGCTAAAGATCTGGCTTCTGACAGTTGCATTTGTTAGAAGACCGCCATTCGGTAAAGTCGGCAAAAGCGTTAATTGAACACAGCCGGGATTGGGAAAGCAGTTCGGGTTTCCGGTTGCTCCGCCCGTCGCCACCATATTGGCTCGCGCACGAAGAAAATCTGCCAAAAATCCATTTGGTTGGATAATGACTTGGTTAAAATCCAAACCGCGAACTAAATTGTCGCTACGACTTCCGACATAACGGATTTCTAAAGCCATTTTCCCGGGAAGTTCGCGTTGTATGCCGATGTTATATTGCATCAAACTCGGAACTTGGAGGTCCGGGTCAATTGCAAAAACAGTTCCGAAGTTTCCGGCTAACGCATTGTTTTGGGCGTAAGTGCGCGGAACCTGGAAGACCGGCGTGGCTATCGGGTTAGCGAACGTGCTTAAACGTTGATTTAAGTTTGTAGCAGAAACGCCTTGTGTTAAACCCTGGTTGCCGGCTAAAGCGTTGTCCGCCGCGCGGACAAATTCATCATTTACATAATTGATGCTGAATCCGCCGCGAAGAACGGTTTTGCCTTCGCCGGGGAATAGGGATTTCAGAAAATTATTCCTGAAATTCGGCGACCAAGCAACACTGACGTTCGGCGCAATATTGTTTCTATCCGGTTTAAAGAAACGGTTATCGCCGACATTGGTGCCGACAAAATTGTAAGTTCCAATCGGATTAAGAATCGTCGACCGAATATCGCTATTTGAACCGATAACCGGCTCAAGCGCCAGTCCATTGGGTTCGCGAATCGGCGTAAACAACTCGTAACGAAGACCGAAATTTAAGGTTAAGTTCGGTTTTACACGCCATTGGTCGCCTAAATATAATGAATAATGCTCATAGTGCAGACGACGATTCGGTAATGTATCGGGTTGAAATCCGCTTGTTTGATCAACCACATTAAATGATTGGGCAGCACTGCTGACAATACCGCCAAGCAATGCCAAAAGTGAATTTGCCGTTCCTAACTGCGCCGCCGAAATTCCGCCGGGAAATGACGCGGCGGTCAACTGCTGCGTACTCGCATTAGTTCCGAGCGTCACTGTCGGAATTGTTGAATTCGCAAACGCCGGCGGTCCAAAAGGATTGACGCGAAACCACTGCGCTTGTCCGCCAAACCGGATCGAATGATCTCTCCAGGTATAAACTGCGTTATCCTGAAGATTCCAAATCGCCGTGTTGCGTCCCTGCGTCTGGAATGTAGATTCGGGACTGCTGACCAAAGGAATGGAAAGAAAGAAATTAGTTGGCTGATTGTTGCGATCAAAGTTCGGACGGCTGAGCTGGACAGCGCCGCGAAGTTCGTTGGTGAAATTTCCGCCCGGTGTCCAGCGCCAAGCCGTATTTGATGTATAAGTTTTGGCGATTTGAAAACCGAAAGGAACATCGCTGTATCCGCCGTTATCAACGTCGGGACGCAGTAAAAATTCGTCTCTCCACGAGTAGATCGTGCTGAACGAATGCTGCGCATTGGCATCGAAATCAAAACGAGTTGTAATCGCTTCGCGGTCTTGATTTTGCTTTTGACTGAAGCTGTAGCCGATAGTGTTTCTGGTATCTCCGACCAACGCATTGTTACCCGTCGGCAGATTTGCCAGAATGCGGCTTTGAACCAGCGGGTCAATTCCCGTGATCGGCGTACCGCCGGTCGGGACTTGCTGCGTGGCGGTAAAAATATTGATTGTCCGAAGAGCTCCGGTATTATCAATATACGTAAAAACACCGGTGCGCGCATCCGGGCGTAAAACAGTCCGCGTGACATTCGTTGACTGCCGCAATCGGAAACCTTCGTATGATCCGAAAAAGAAAAGTTTGTTTTTCAGAATCGGTCCGCGGAAATTGCCCCCGAATTGATTGCGGTTCAGGAACGGACGCTCAATCCGGCTCAAATTGTTGAAGAATGAATTGGCGGCAAACTCGGAGTTGCGATTGTATATGAAAAGCACCCCGCTAAAATCATTCGAGCCGCGCGGCGTTACAAGTTGAACCTGCGAAGCGCCGTATCCCTGCTCAACACCGGCGTTTTGGTTAGTAAGCGTAAATTCGCCGACATCGTCAACACTGGGACGATCCGGAATAAAATCTGTCGCGTTTGCACGGATGAAATTATCCTGAACGTTCAAACCGTCACGAGTAATATTCGTAAATGACGAACGCTGACCGTTAATAACGGTATTGGTTGCGCCGTTTGAGGACGTTCCGGCTTGCAAGTTGATTAACGAAAGCGGGTTTCGACCGTTCAACGGCAATTCCGTAATTTGACGACCGCTAACCGTCGTAGTGATTTCGCCCGACGAGCTGTTGAGTAAATCGGCTCCGGCTGTTACTTCGACAGTTTCGGCAATGTCGCCCGCCTCAAGTGTCGCATTAAGAGTATAAGTTTGCCCGATGTCGATTTTTACATCGTTATAAACTTTTGTCTTGCGACCTGGGGATGTAATTCTGACATTATAAGTACCAACTTCCAATTGCGGAACGCTCAAAGAGCCATCATCACTGGTGATAATAGTTCTTTCTCTTCCGAATTGATTGTCGGTTATAACAACGGTCGCGCCTGGAATTACGCCGCCCGGGTCTGACACATTAACAATTAAGTTACCTGTGTTCGATTGAGCCGAACCAACGACAGAAAAGGCTAAAACCGCTAAAAAAGAGAGAAAAAATCTTTTCATGCTACTCCTCCTAAATTTTGTTTGTAAAATTCTTAAATTATTAAGACAGGTAAAAGCTAATGGATAAATGCAACAATTATTATGCCACGTCTTGTCAGTAAAACAGAAGTCTAGTCGTTGCAGCAATTTAATCCCAAAAAAAGCGCACTTTTTTTAAGGAAAATGGTTTTTTTTTACAAAATTTTGAATTTGTATGTAATTTTTTGTAAAGTTTACCAGCGCAAGGGAGTCTTGTAAACCCGGATTTTTGAACTTATAAAGACAACTTTAAGAAAAGAGAGCTAAAACTCTCCCGCAACGTATATTCGAACTTCTGAAAATTTTAATCCTTAAACCCTCGGCATAATATTGTAAGTTTTTATTTTCGAGTTTAAGGTTGTTGCGTTTAAGCCTAAAAGCCGCGCCGCGCGCGATTGATGTCCGCCGGTCTGGTCAAGTGCGCGGCGAATCAAATCTATTTCGAATTTCTTTACTTCATCGTAAAAATTCACGCCGCGCGCGATGTCAATATCCGCAGAAAAACCTTCGGTTTCCCGGATCATTTCATAGGCAAGTTCGGGATCGCGAACTTCGGGACGCAGACATTCGACCGTGATTTCATCGGTCGGCGCGATCACAACCGCGCGTTCGATAATATTTTCGAGTTCGCGGACATTGCCCGGATAATAGTAATTTTCGAGCAAAGACAAAACTTCCGGCGAAAGATTTTCCGAAATTTCGCGGAAATTTTCCTCGTTGTATTTGCGGATAAAAAACTTCACGAGCGGCAAAACATCTTCCTTGCGGTCACGCAGCGGCGGAAGCTCGACGGGAACAACCGACAGCCGGTAATACAAATCTTCGCGGAACGTGCCGTTGCGGACGGCTTCCTTCAAATCAATATTCGTCGCCGCGATGATGCGCACGTTAACTTTGACCGGAGTCGTTTCGCCGAGCGGCGTAAATTCGCGTTCCTGAATGACGCGCAGCAGCCGAACCTGCGTTTCGGGACGAAGATCGCCGATTTCATCGAGAAAGATCGAACCGCCGTCGGCAACTTCAAACAAACCTTTTTTGGCGGCGACCGCGCCCGTAAACGCGCCTTTCGTATGTCCGAAAAGTTCGGATTCAAGCAATTCCGACGGAATATTCGAGCAATTAACCGGAACAAACGGCTCATCGGCACGCGGGCTGGCTTCGTGAATCGCTTTCGCGACAAGCTCTTTTCCCGTTCCCGATTCGCCCGTGATCAAAACCGTCGAACGCGCCGGCGCGACGCGTTCGACAAGCCGGAAAACATTTTCCATTATTTCGGAACGCCCGATAAAGCCTTCGCGTTTAACCGACTTTGCCATCGCCTGCCGCAAAACGACGCGCTCTTCTTCCTTGCGTTGCGCCTTGATGCCGCGCCCGACAAGCGCGAGAATCTGTTCGTTTTGAAAAGGTTTGCGGATACAGCCTTCCGCGCCTTTTTCCCACGCGGAAATCGCCGTGTCGAACGTCGCGTAAGCCGTAATCATCAAAACATATGCGTTGGCATCCATCTTGATAATTTCCTGCAAAGCCGTCAGTCCGCCCATTCCGGGCATCGAAACGTCCATCAAAACGACCTCATACGGTTTCTGCGCGTAGGCTTCGACGGCTTCTTCACCCGTTTTCGCCAAATCAACTTTATACCCGGCGGTGGAAATAATCGTTTCCAACACATCGCGCATTATTTCCTCATCATCACAAATTAAAACCGAACCCTTTTTACCCATAACTTTATATAAGAATACAGAAATCAGAATACAGAAGTCAGAATGTTTTGAAAACCGGACAAAAATGTAACTGATTTATAGCAATTGATTTTCTTCTGTCTTCTGACTACTGTATTCTGTCTTCTGAAAAATGATTTACGACCGCATCGCCAAAGGCTACGACAAAGCGCTCGCGCCTTTCGAGAAAAGATTTTTGTCCCGTTGGCGCAGGGAAACTTTGTCCTTTCTGCCCGAAAACGCCCGGATTCTGGAAATCGGCGCGGGAACGGGCGCGAATTTCAAATTTTACCCGAAACAAACCCGCGCCGTCGCATCGGAAATCTCAATCAAAATGCTCAGATTGGCACGAAATAAAACGAATCAAATCCAACTCGTTCAAGCAAATGCCGAAACTTTACCGTTTGCCGCAAATTCTTTTGATGCCGCTTTTGCGACTTTGGTTTTTTGCTCGATTCCAAATCCTTCAAATGCCTTTGCCGAATTGCGGCGAATCGTCAAACCAAACGGCAAAATCGTTTTGCTTGAACACGTTCGCCCGAAAGGCTTGTCCGGTTACGTTTTTGATTTTTTGAATATTTTTACCGTTCCTTTAATGGAAGATCATTTCAACCGCCAAACTGCCAAGCTCGCCGAAAACTCAGGTTTGAAAATTTTGGAAGTTAAACAAAAAGCCTTCGGAATCGTCAATTTAATCATCTGCGAAAATGATAAAAAGAGCTAAATCATCGAATTCGATGATTTAGCTCTCCGGTTTAGCTGAAAAGAATTAAGGGACAAAAGCGGCAGGGGCGGGTTGGTCGCCCGCCGCACCGAAGCCGGCGATCAGCAAGCCCTGCGTCGAACGCTGGATATACC